>NZ_KE952622.1:16365-26957 GCF_000466335.1 Aggregatibacter sp. oral taxon 458 str. W10330
CCGCACTCACCTGACTTGCCGTTTGGGTGTAATGATTCTTTGCGATGAGGGTGGTGTTGCCGTTTAAGCTCCCCACTTGGCTGCCCTGTGCGTAAAACTTCGTTTTATCGCTTTCTAGCGTTTGCTTTTGGGCACCAAACGTAACCCCTAGGCCTCCGCCGCCCAACACGCCTGATTTTTTCTTGCTGTGAAAATCCTCGGAATAAACTTTGTTTTCCGCTTCTTTGATGTCGATGTTTTTCGCCTGCACCGTTAAGCCGTTTTCTCCCACGACATTTGAGCCTTGCACCGTCACATTCCCTTGACCGGCAATAAGATTCACCGTTTTTCCGTCAATGTTACTGCTCACCGATTGCGCAATATCGTGTTCATGACGACGTATCTCCGTCGTTTTACTTAACCCGAAGCGACCTCTGCTCACGGATTTTGACGCGCTTGCCAGTTGCTCCTCTTCGCGACCGGCTTCAACCTGGATATCCCCTTGTTGTGAGCCAATCAGCACGTTGCCCTTTTCGCTACCGATATTCGATTGGCGTATCCGGACATCCTTTTTCGCCACAAGCGTCACATCGTCCTTGCCTTTAAGGGTACTGCCCACTTCCGAATGTTGCGCTAAACGATAGTAGTTATCCGCATCGCCGTTGTAATACTCTTTATTGCTCACCGTTAATGTCGTCACGTTTAACATATTCCCTGCCGTTGCGCTTAAGCTGCCTTGGCTTTCAATATCGGCCGCTTTTATCATCAGGTTCTCATTGCTGTGTAATGCCAAACGGCCGCCTGCGCCGGTGACTTTCACGCTGGCAAGACGGTCTAACACGGTGCGGGCAACATTGCCGTCGGCACTTTCTGAAGAGGAAAGCGTACTGCGAATGTCTAAATTTTTCCCCGCCGCCAACGAGAGGGATTTCACCGCTTCAATATTGCCTAAGTTAATCAGGTTTTGTTTCGCCGATAAATCAACCGTATCCCCCAGTATCGAGCCTTCGTTTTGCAGTTGATTCGAATGAATCCGGGTTAAATCTCGTCCCGCAATCACGCCGCGGTTTTCCAGCGTATCTACATTGCCGAGAATTTGATTGGCTGAAACCACGCCCCCTCGGCTGTTAATGTCACTATTGCGTGCCACCAAATATACTTGCGGCACAAGTGCGGTGACTTTACGTCCGTCTGCTAGCGTAATCTCTTTATTGACAAACCAAACCATATCGCTGGTCAGTTCTGACATTTGTTTGGCGGTTAAGCCGACACCCAAGGCAAGGTTAAATTGTTTAGCGTATTTCACCCCGCTATTCATTAACGCTTTGTATTGGTCTATATCGTTGTTATAGCCTTCAATGTAACGGCGACCGGTCAGTTGATGGATTTGCTCGTTGATTAAACGTTGTTCATAGAAACCATCGCCTAAACGTTTATGAACGTTATCGTGATTGTAACGAAGTTGTTCAAACATGTAGTCGGAACTGAGCCAGCGTTTACGATCGGTAAATTTTGGATCGGTTTCGACCAAATAACCGTTTGGTGCCTCCGGATTAATTTTATAGAGGCTGGCTTGAGGTAATTTCACATCTGGAAGATGTGTTTTCACCACCGGCATTGTCATATTGGATAAGTCTTGAGGATCAAATTTTTCAACGGTGGTCTGTAATTTAGCGATGACCTGCCCGGAACTTATCACATTATGGTTATTTATGGTCGGTGTTAGTGTAATTTCGGTATGCTTGCCGATAGATGGATTTAATGGCGATTTTTCAATCGAAATCCCATTTGGATTATCCGCACTATTTGACATAACAGAGACTGTATCTAACTGAATATCTTTCACTTTGGTTTTATCATCCACGGTGGCACCGGATGTGATTGGGGTGCCGATCGTGTTAAGCACAAGATTAAAATGCACCTGTTTTGAAGATTGTTCATTAATGGCTTTTTGTATCTTTATATCTAAGAAATTTTTATGTCTTCTTCCTTTTCCTGATCTCCGTCTATCCTGCTGATAACGATAAAAATAACCTTGCTCATCTACAATCTGTGTTGCGGTGAAATCCTCATTCACGAGTTTTCCATTGTTTGAATCAATGCTTTCACCTGATTGTGAAATATTTTGTTCATTAAAATATAGTCTTCCTCCAATTAAAAGTTGGCTATATTGATTGAGTGTATTTTCGCTATTAAGGTGTAAGTTTCCGCCTACAAGGAATTTAGCTGGAGATTCATCATAAATTTCCGGGATATAACGTGTTTGGGTAAACTCTCGACGTTGCCAATAATCCCCTTTATGCGAAGAGATGTTCCCTTTGGCTCTATCATAAAACGTAAAGGTTGCACTTTTTTTACGTTGCCCACCGGCCTGGTCCATTTCGCCATCTACACCAACTCGATACCATTCAGAAACTTTCCCAGTAGTAACATTTTCTTTACCATATAAATCAAACGTTTCTCTTTCTTCTCTGATTCGAGTTTTGATTTTAGTATCTCGGTTAATTACATTTTGGGCATTAACAACTGCATTGCCTAACAATTCAATTGTTGCACTATCATTTTGAATTAAATTTGCCTTTCCAACGGCATGATTATTTTTATCTAATGTATTACCTATAACTGTATTACCTAAGGAGAGAATTAAAGCACCATCTCGATTAATTAACGTATTTACCCCAAAATCTAAACGCTCTCTTGCCGCAATCGTAGCCGCTTTCGTCTCTCCATTGACGGTTTCGGCCAAGTTTTCGACTGTTGCAGCATTAATTGCTAAATGATCACCGTAAATTCGTCCTGTGCCGATATTTGTTACGGCTGAGCTCTTGATAACGGTGTTAACGCCATCAATCAACCCTCGGTTTATTAAGTTCGTTGAATTCAGCATTGTCTCATTTGATGAAAGTTCTGCATTGGCACGATTCTCAATATGATTTGCCGAAATCGTCATTTTATTAGCAACTCTCTGCTCAGTATTATTCGTGAAGTTACCCTCTGTTTTAAATGTTAGATTATTCGCTTCGAAAGCATTATTTAAGATAAAACTCTCTTTTAATGCGATATTCAGATCGCCTTTTGTTTTGATATTACCTTCAGATGCCAAACCTGTTGCATTTAAATTAACGGTTTTATTACCTTGAATAAGCCCTTTCTCATTATTTACCATTAAATTGTTGCCGTTTAAGACATCCACGGTGTTCACCGCCAACAATTCTCCCTCGCTATTATCTAAATGATTATTTGAGGTAATAGAGACATTATTCGCACTATAAATGCCACCTTGTTGGTTATTTAATGTTGCCGTTTGGATGACAATATCTTGACCTTGAATACCTTGTGCCGGTGATTTATCTTTTGCTTTTGTACCTTGGTTATCAAGCTGCTCTGTATTGAGGGTTAATTTATCTGCATAAATTAACGAACCTTGCTCAGATGTTGCGCGGTTATTGATTGTTTTTGCTGTAATATTGGCTACATGAGAAGAAATCTTGCCTTCTTGATTATTCACCGACTGTGTAGAGAGTGTTAAATCTCCCTGACTTTGAAGCGTTCCTTGCTGATTTTGTATGTCTTCTGCTGTCGTGATATTAAGCGTATTTCCACCATAGAGTTTACCTTGCTGATTAAATAGCGTAGTGACACCTTGTAAAACCATGCTACGCAATCCAACAATCCCCTTTAAAGCATCTTGGGTATGTCGGTTATCAATGACATTTTGGTAAGCCTCAATTAAGAGTGAATCGTCTGCTCGAATGAGACCGTTTAGGTTATTAATATTCCCCGAGTGAATATCGGCCTTATTCTTGGCGAATAAGATGCCTTGTTGGTTATCAATCTGTTGTTGAGCTGTTTTGAGCAGTAATTGATTGGATGAAACCACTTTGCCTTGTTGATTTTCTAACCCTTTGGTCATCAAGGTAAGCATATTTTCTGCCTTGATCGTGCCTTGTTGGTTATTTAATGCCGTTTGTGTCGTAATATTTAAATTGGCAGATACAGAGGCAATTTGGCCGGCTTGATTATTGATTTTATCTGCATTCAGCGAACCATCATTTACCATTAAAATTTCACCGGACTGATTTTGAATATCAGAAGCTTGAAGTGCGGTGCTATTTAAAGCTGTAATACGTCCGGCTTGATTATCAAGTTGTTTTGCTTTTAAACTCAAATCAGTGGCGACGATACCTTGGTGCTTATCTGCAAGGGTATTGCGATTATCTAAGGTTTTTTGCGTAAAAATTTCTGCTATTTTGGCACGAATACTCCCCTGTTTATTATTGAGCATATCCGTATTTAATTTCAGTGTGCCGTTTTGCGCTAAAACCATGCCTCCCGTATTATTTATCTCGGATTGATTGCTATTAATCGTGAGCTTTTCACCAAGGCTGGCAAGGATGCCATTTTGATTTTGAATACCTTGTTTTACATCAATATGTGCTAGTTGGCGTGCAATTAGTTTGCTCTCTTGATTATCCAGCGTTTGTGCAGTCACATTTACTTGATTGCCGCTTATTTCGCTTTGTTTATTTGATTTAATAGCATCAGCAACCAAATTAACGGTATTTGCAGTGATTAAACCGTTGTTCTGTTCGAGGGTATTAGTATGCAAATCAAGCTGTGATTGTGTACGTATTTCACCTTGATGATTAATGAGAGATGCCGTATTTACGGTGGCATTATTGCGTGAAAGAATATTCCCGTTATTGTTATTCAAAGAATTTGAATGCAGGGTTAATGAATGTTGTGCAATAATCCCTTTACTACCTTGCTTTTCCAATAAGGTTTTTTGATTATTAATTGACTGATTATTGCTATTAATAGCAATCTCATTTGCTGAGATTAATCCTTGATTGTTGTTGATTGCCCCGCTGTTAATATCAATATTTTGAGCAGCAATAATATTTCCCTGTTCGTTTTCTAAACGATGCTGATGCGTATTAATAATGAAAGAACGCTCCTGACTGCCAATCGTTCCATTCTTATTGTTTAATGTGCTGCCGGTTTGAATATCACCATTTAACTTCGCAATAATATGGCTATCTGTATTGCTTAATTCATTTGACGTGATGATATTAAGATTATCCGCCGAAATGACACTTTTTGTGAGTGAATTCAGTGTATTTGCAGCCAAATTTAACGTCTGAGCTTTAATGGCACCATTTTGCTGATTTAAATTATCGGATAACGTGATATCGGCCTGTTTAACAGCGCGAATACTACCTTCATCATTAGAAAGATTTTTCGCATGTAAAGTTGAATTGTCCTGCGTGTAAACCAAACCTTGCTGATTATCGACATTGGCGACATTGATAATCTGTTTGCCTACACTGACGATCCGCCCTTGTCGGTTGACTACATTTCCGGCCTGAATATTCACTTCTCCAAGTGCAACAATCCCCTTATCTTGGGCATCCGTTAAGGTCTGTTTATTAGATAGAGATTGTCCTTGGGTATTAATAGCAACATTTTGATTAGATTGAATTAAGCCGCCATCATTAATAAATTCACCTGAATTAAGAGAAAGACTTTGATTGGACAACATTACGCCATTTGTTGTATCAAGTTGATGTATCAAGTTGACCGGTTCCGGTATCTACCACTAGTTTGCCATTTGTCAACAAATGTCCTTGGCGGTTATCCATTCCATGAGAATAGAGAGTTAAATCACCTTGCGTTTTCAAGGTACCGCCTTGATTCTTCAGTTGATCGCTGACCGAAAGTTTCAGTTCATCAGTGCCGGTTTGTTCCCAAACAGCCTTTTGCATATTGAGTGAATGTTGCTGAGCTGTGATTTTTTCTGCTTTAAGGTGGCTTTGTTGTGTTTGAAGCTCAGCAGGGGTGTTTAATGATAATGTCTTATCCGCAATTAACATTGCATGATTAGCTTGAATATTACCCTGATTTGCGACAACACTCACAGAATGCGCTGATGTATGACTATGGTCGAGATCAACTTCTGAACCTTGAATATCGATCTGGCCTGAAGCAAGATTTTTCCCTTGTAAAGTTGCTTTTGCTGTCGCAGAAACCGCAACGTTTTTGCCTTGACCGGAATTTTTTTCAAGCGAACGTACTTCACCCTGTGCGGTATCTTTTACTTCTACACCGGCAGCAACTAATGAATTGGTTGATGTTTTGACCCTTGCTGCTTGATAGGTAATGTTACCTTTAGCGACAGATTCTCCGTTTTGAGTAATTTGATCGGTGGCAATTTTATGAATGTCACCTTGGCGCGCAACAATAGTCCCATCTTGCTTAATATCTAATGCGCTGTTTAATGTAATATTGCCTTGGCGATTTTCAATTTTGCCTTTGTTCTCAATCTCTTGCATTGCAGTAAACTGCGTGGATTTTGCAGCATTGAGTGTTCCCGTATTGACAATTCGTCCTTGACTATCAATATGCAGGGTTTCTGCACTCGCGCCAATATGACCGGCATTGCGCACACCGATACCGGCTTCGGTACCAACCAAGTGGATTTTGCCCGAGTACATTCCACCTAATTCCCCCACATCAATTGCAACCTGTGGCTTAATATCTCCAACCGATGCTTGTTCTGTACGAATAACTTGTAACGTTTTATCAGCATCAGATCGTGCGATAGTATTTTTCCCGGCGATAACCGTTATCTCTTTTTTCGACCAAATACCGGCGTTTACTTCAGCTTCTCGAGCAAGAATTTCAGTGTAATCCACATGACTGTTATCTAGACCTTTTCCACTAACGGTTACTTTACCCGCTTCAACTTTGAAATTATCGACTTGACCGTTTTTAATTTCAGGTTTGCCGGTAGTCAAAGTCACGCGGTCAGAATTAATAATCCCACAGCCTTCGCAATGTAATCCGTTTGGATTTGCAATAATGACATTGGCTTTCTTACCTGCTACCTCCATATAACCTTTCATCACCGAAGGATTACTAGAGTTTACTTCATTTAAAATAACGTTTGCTTCACCGCGAGCAAGATAGGGGTTGCCTTGCACCATGCCCGCCAGTTGAGTCTGGGTATGTGTACGGCTGTTATTTAACACAGCGCCTTTCTCAGCAATATCAAATTGACTGTATTTGTTGTGGGACAAGCCTTTATCGTTGGGAGTTTGAATATTGACTTGCGGTAGTCCGTTGGCCGTTTGTAGTACGATTGGCTGCTGGTTTTTCGGGGCAGACTTATCAGCTTGGATAATTAAGGTTTCAGCGACTGCACTCTCTGAAAATGCGACAAAACCCAAAACGCAAAATAGACTAAACGCTAAGGGTTTTAATCGAACCGATACATGAGACAGACTAACATCATGTTTTTCAGTTGATTTTCCCTCGGATTTAGCTAACTCCGAAACAACAACAAAACGTTGCAAAGTTTTACTGAAAATGACACGGAAACATTGTTTGTTCATACCTTAATCCTCAAATTTTATCCAAATTGATTTCGCTGAAAAATAAATTAAAAACTATATCCGATATTAAAACCGGCAACCGCATTAGAAGTTCTGAATCCTTCGGGTTTACGTATAGGTTTACCTACAAAGACATCATAACTAAAGCCTTTTATTCCTCCTCGCAAACCGATCGCCGTTCCCATTAAATGGCGACCAAGTTGATTTTCTGTGGACCAGCCTGACACTCGCCCTCCGTCAACCGCCCAATAAGCGGCATGATTGGGGTT
Source organism: Aggregatibacter sp. oral taxon 458 str. W10330 (assembly GCF_000466335.1). Taxonomy (NCBI): domain Bacteria; kingdom Pseudomonadati; phylum Pseudomonadota; class Gammaproteobacteria; order Pasteurellales; family Pasteurellaceae; genus Aggregatibacter; species Aggregatibacter sp. oral taxon 458. The sequence goes on from NZ_KE952622.1 coordinate 24,008, forward strand.
AAATTGCCAACTTAGCTCGTTTCGCCAGTTCCAACCACGTTCACCGGAAAGAGAAAGTTCACCATCAAAACCGCGTACGGTATAACGTCCACCAATTGAAAAACGGTCTTGAGCGATCAGTGGGGTTTTATTCCACTGGGCATTCAAGCTGCTTTGCCATTGCCAAGCTTGGCTACCCCATTTAAAGGGTTTTATGAGATTGATACTCGCTGTAATAATTTTAGGACGAGAGGTGCCTTCACCGAATAGCTCTTCAGGGGCAGATAATGCTCTCCGAGCAGCCGTTCCTCGTTTGAAATTAATTGAAAAATCTACGGTGGCTGTTGGGAAATATTCTTTGTGATTAATCCCAGCTTCCCAGCCGGCCATTCGTCTTCTTTGTACGTCAATTTCTGCACCATCGATATAATTTTGAGATTGACGAGACCAAAAAGAACCTGAAACCAAGGTCTTGCGTTTGGCATCACGATAGAGCAGATAGGAGAGTGTCAATTTATCCGTCTCACTTTCACCTGAGTAGATATAACTATTATCAAAAGCGCCAAAGACTTCCTGATGATATCTACTCTGATTATGGGAAAACGCTAAATTCCAGTAACCAAACGGAATAGAATAGTAAAGTGTGAGGTTTTTACTGGCACGGCGACCTCGGTCATCTCCTTTTTGTTTTATCGAATGCGTAAAAGAGGTGTAGAAAAGATCATTTGCTGAAAAAATATTGTCTATAGAGAGTGTGCCATTGGCTTGCCATTTACCAGTAGAAGTCGAGCCGGCATCGTCTAATCCGACATTTAAACGAAATGGAAAGGCTTGATTGTAACTAATTTTTAAATCACTCTCCCCCACCTCTGCTTTATCGCTTTCACTCGGTAAAATTTCGATGTTTGCCTCAACAGTCGGTGCACGTTTTAAGTTTTCAAGGGATTGCTCAATATCTCGAATATTCAGTACATCGCCGGAATGAAACGTCAATCCGGTTAATGCATGTAAGCGGGTAAAACGAGGCACATAACTACTATCAGCAACAATCGTATTACGCACTTTACCCGGAATGACGGTTAACATTAATTTCCCATCACGTAAATCTTGTTCTTCTGTCACCACACGTGTTGTCACATATCCTTTCTCAATAATGTTATTTTGAACCTGTTTCATTAAAACACCTAAACCCGCACCACCAAAACAGTGAGGTAACGTCAGTTTTAATGATTTCGCTGCTTTATCAAACGCCCATTGAAATTGACTTTTTAGCAAGGAAGAGTGGTAATCCGTTAAAGTAATTTGATGAATGGTATAACAGGGAGATTCTGCAGAAGAAAGTAAAAGTGATTCACTGTGAGGCGAATCTAGACGAATATCAGGTTGAGTCTGCAATTTGTCTGCTTGTGCCTGTTGATATTGTTTCTGTCGCTGTTGTTGTGCCGCATCAATGTTGTTTAATTGAGGGTCACGCGTATCGGCGAAAGCTACTGTTGATAGTGTAGAAGAAATTAAGCTTAAAACGAATGTTCGATAGTATTTCATAGTTAATAGGCCTCATATTCAGTTTGTAAAGTCTAGAGTGTTTTCCATTTTCTTTCAAATTAATCAAAAAAACCACAATCTTAAGTGCGGTCAAATTTAAAGTCGTTATTCTTTTGCCACAATATGCGGGAATCCACCAAGGGCTTTTAGGTGATTTACCATATAACAAAACAGCTCGGCGGTGCGTTCTGTGTCGTAAAGGGCGGAATGTGCTTGTCGGCTGTCGAAAGGAATATTTGCCGCTTGGCAGGCTTTGATCAACACCGTTTGACCGAACATAAAACCGCTTAAAGTGGCGGTGTCGAAGGTGGAAAACGGATGAAATGGGTTGCGTTTAGCATTGGTGCGTTGTGCTGCCGCCATAATAAATCCCTGATCAAAGGCGGCATTATGCGCCACAATAATAGAACGTTGGCAGTCCGCCTCTTTTTGCGCACGTCGCACCATTTTAAACATCTCGCTGATGGCAATATTTTCACTCACGGCACCACGCAATGGGTTATCAACATCAATGCCGTTAAACTTAATCGCTTCCGGATTGATATTGGCGCCCTCAAAAGGTTGAATATGAAAATGGCATTTTTGATCGGGTAAGAGATTGCCCTGTTCATCCATTTTGACCGTAATCGCTGCCAATTCTAATAGCGCATCGGTTTTCGCATTCAAGCCGGCGGTTTCCACATCAATAATGACCGGTAAATACCCCCGGAAGCGGTGTTTTAATAAATGATAGTTGATGGTTTCTTGCGTGTCAGACATACCTATTCCTAAAAATAAAACGTGGATTATCGTTCATAATCCACGTTAAAAAACAGTTGAAATTTTCACCGCACTTTTCGCTTAGTTGCCTAAACCGGCTTGTGCGCTTTTATTTTCAATAAATTCAATTTTGTAACCGTCCGGATCTTCGACGAAAGCAATCACGGTGGTTCCGCCTTTTACCGGGCCCGGTTCGCGAGTAACATTGCCGCCCGCTTGACGCACAGCTTCGCAGGTGGCGTAAATATCATCGACACCAATGGCGATGTGACCGTAGGCATTGCCCAAGTCGTATTTCTCGACACCCCAGTTATAAGTTAATTCCAAGACGGACGCCTTGTCTTCATCATCGTAGCCTAAAAATGCTAAAGAATATTTATATTCAGGATTTTCGCTGGTACGCAATAAACGCATCCCCAACACGTCTTGATAAAATTGAATGGAACGTTGTAAATCACCGACACGTAACATTGTGTGTAAAATTCGCATTTGGTTTTCCTCACTGTGAATAAATCTTGTCAATTATGCCACAGAATGAATGGATTTGCCTGATGAAATTCGTGCTAAAGGTTATCGTAATTTGTCGTAGGAATACGCAAGGAGACGCACTAAAAGCACAAAGTGCGGTGAAAATGATCTGACCCCCAAAATCTAGACGATTAATTCA
>NZ_KE952623.1:0-2387 GCF_000466335.1 Aggregatibacter sp. oral taxon 458 str. W10330
ATAAATATTACTATGATCCTAAAAATAGAAATGAGCAATTTTATAATTTAGGTAATGAGGAGTACGTATATCCAGCTAGATTTGGTGCTTGGGCTGATGCATACGGTAGTAGTAAAGCGGGTAATATTCTTGATGATAATGAAAAGAGTATAAAGAAATATATTGGGGTGGAGTAATGGAAATTAAGCGATTGCTTCAATACGTTATATTTTGGTTAATTATATTTCTTATTTGTTTTACATTCACATTTAGCTTATTTTAGCTGCTTTTAAAGCTTGATAATTATTCTTTTTCTGATTTTAAGAAAATGGCATCTTTTTGGTTAAATGGCTCTGCTGCAATGGCGACTTTAGTTTTGATCATTGAAGCTAAAAATAAGCGATGGTAATGTTGAGGGGAAAATATGTTTGCAAAAATATTAGGTTATTTGATATTTGAATAGCATGCTTTAATAAAGTGTGGTCAATTTTCAAAGAGTTTTAAAACCTCTCAAAAATTGATCGCACTTTTGTATTTTTAATGATGCTTATGTTAAACCCCCTCTGATGGCGCAAGCGTCCACGCTTGTGCCATAACAAGCCCCAAGATAGCGCGCGTCTCCTGACGCGTGCTTGTATCGAGTTAAAAAATAAATAAACTGAAGTTATTCATGAAAATAGTGAAGATTTGAATCAAAAAAATTGATGTTTTGGGGCACGCGTTAGGAAACGCGCGCCATCGTGGGTAACTAAAGGTAAAAGTATGGTCATTAATGTTCAAGGTAAGGATGTTTGTGATTATTGTAAAAATGATATAGCTACAGCTGCTGAAAAAGCTGGGTTAAAATCGGTCATTGTTCATGCTGTTGATGATAAGAACAAACTGAGAACTTATACTTGGATTCAAGGGCAAACATCAATAAAGGAAAATAAGAATGGAAAATAGCTTATTATTTTTTTCATGTGCATATAAATCAGAAGAGGGTGAATGGATAACTTTGGCAGATAGGGATATGGTATCTAAGATTGGTAAAGATAAAATATTATCTATGCTTAACAGCACAAAGAATCATAGATCTGACGTTAGATTAGAAGTTATACCTGAACCAGAAGTAGGCTTATCTGAATTAAGGATGGAATCAGATGGTGAAAGATATTTATTTACTTTAATTGAGTATGGAAAAGATGGGGAGTTCCTAATTAGAACAAAATCTGACTTTAATGGTACTCCTGGATTGGTTTACTTTGAGGGAGAACCCTATCCAGCTTGTTCGGTGATAGAAGACTTTGATTTTATTAAAAGAGTATTTATTGAGTTACTAGAAACCGGAAATGTTTCTTATGAGTTAATGGATATATAATTTAAAACATCTATATAAAGTGCAGTCAATTTTCAAAGAGTTTTAAAACTTCTCAAAAGTTGATCACACTTTTTGTATTTTCAGCGCAGCTTATTTTTAAGCTAATCTTATAATTTCACATTTAATTTCTAGTAAAAACCGAAACATCGGAAAATCTGACCGCACTTTCACGTGACACAAAAAATGCGGATCAACGTGTTGAAAAACAAGATTTACAAAAAGTGCAAGAGCCCCTAGATAGCGCGCGTTTCCTAACGCGTGCTTATATCTAACTAAAAATAAACAAAGTGAAGTTATTCATGAAAATAGTGAAGATTTGAATCAAAAAAATTGATGTTTTGGGCACGCGTTAGGAAACGCGCGCCATCGTGGGGGGGGATAAAAAATGAGAACTTTATTTTTCTTAATTTGGTCTGGTACCTTTGTGTCCTTTTGTGGTTCTATTTTTATAGGTTTTTTTCTACTTTTAAATTATATTAAATTTAATGAATTTGATTATATATTACTATTCAAGGTGGCATTTGTGTTTTTTATTGCTGGTTTTGTTATTCCTATACCAGACTTAATAAAGTTAAGAAATAAAATGATTATTGATTGGTTATAATGTTTAATTGTATATTTTTATTATCTTTGTATTGCTTTATGGCTAGGTAGGGGGAGGTTTGAAAAATATGTAAATGCGATCCCCCTGATGGCGCAAGCGTCCTCGCTTGTGCTGTTTAATAAAAAATTGCGAATTTTACCCATAAACGTTGGGAGAACCAATGTTCAAAATTCTTTGGATTTTGTGACCGCACTTTTAGTTGATAGGCACAAGCGAGGACGCTTGCGCCATCAAGGGCGAATCTTAAAGCAAAACGTTGGGAAGCGGACATTCAAAATCTGACGATAACGAGCCGCCAAGATACGGAAAAATACGAATCGAAACAAATGAGCGCAGGCACAAGCGGCTCGGTGGCGTATGGTTCGGGCGTTGGGGTCTCAGCGAATGGGGCATACAGTAAAGCGAAAGTGGATTATGCGCAAGTCAATGAACAAGCCGGAATTA
>NZ_KE952623.1:2487-5572 GCF_000466335.1 Aggregatibacter sp. oral taxon 458 str. W10330
TTTCTACAACAGATATTGAAAACCGCAGTGAGATTAAAACGGAAAGTGCGAGCATCGGTGCGGGCACGGGAGGCATTAACCCGATGCAAGCTATCAGCTCCACCCTCAGTTTATTAGGTAACACCAATGAAAGCGCGCGAAGCACCACCAAATCAGCCATTAGCGGCAACATTCAGATAGAGACCGAAACCCCGGAAAATCTGACCGCACTTTCACGGGATACGAAGAATGCGAATCAACGTGTTGAAAAGCAAGATTTACAAAAAGTGCAAGAGCGCCAAGAAATGGCGAAAGTGATAGGTGACATCACGAACAACGCGATAAGTATCGCCACGTATAATGAGCGTGAGAAGATTAATAAACTGTCATTGGAAAAATTTAAAGCGGAAGAAAAATACGGCAAAGAGAGTACGCAAGCGCAAGAAATCGGTAAACAAATTACCGCGATTCAAAATGACATTGACCGCACTTACGGCATAGGTAGTGAAAAAGGCATGGCGATTCGAGCGGTGACGGCGGCATTACAAGCGGCGGCACAAAATGATACCGCAGGCAGTCTTGTCGCACTGGCTTCGCCTTATCTCAATCAAAAAATCCATGAGATGACGGCAGGCGACACGGCAAAAGACAAAGCAGCGAATCTCATGGCGCATGCGCTGCTTTCTGCGGTGGAGTTCCAAGTGACAGGCAAAGACCCATTGACGGGTGCAGTGGCAGGAGTGACAGGTGAGGCAACGGCTGAAATCATTGCGAGAGCTTACGGCAAACCGGTCAGTGAATTAACGGCAAATGAGAAGGAAAACATTAGCATGTTAAGTCAATTGGCGGGTGGATTGGCTGCGGCATTGACGGCGAAAGCAAATGGCACCACAACAGAACAAGGGGGGAGTTTCCTTGCGGCGACGGCTGGGGCTGAGACGGCTAAAAGGGCGGTGGAGAATAATTTTGCTTTAGAAACTGCTGTTAATAATCCTCAAGTTGACTGGACTGCTGAAGCTAAGGCGCAAGAAAAAATTTCAGAAGCTGAGCGTCAAGCAATGGAGGCTTTTGAAAAAGAGCATCCTGGACTTATTAAGAAATTAAAAACAACAGGTGACATCGCTTCTTTTGTTGCTGATTTAACTCCAGGGATTGGAGATATTAAATCTTTTGCCGAAGCTGAGGATGGTCTTGATTATGCTTTGGCAACAGTGGGGCTCATCCCTGGAGCAGATATTGTTACCAAGCCATTAAAAGCAGCAAAAGAATCTATTCAAAAGGCAAGAGCAGCTGAAAAATTAGGTAATTTAGCGGAAGCTGCTAAACATCAACAAGAGGCAGCTCGTTATATTGATAACTCAGTAAATGGAATTTATGATTCAAAAGAGTTTAGAAAGGCTTATGAAGATGTGTATGGTAAAGCTAATGTTAGATCGACAACTGTAGTTGAAAATCCAAGAAGCACTATTAATAACCGGACTTTATCAACTGGGGAAAGACTAGAAGTGATTACTTCAGAAAAAGGAAAGGCAGTAAGAATAACCACAAAAGATGAATTTGGTGAAATAAAAGAGATTGCTAATATTCCTTATGATTCTAGAGGGCTACCTATTTTTGATGATGTGGCAAAATTTACTACATCAATCAAAAAGCCCGAAAATTACATTAACAGTGAAATTAGACGTAAAAAAGAAATGGTAAATGCAACTCTTACATTAAAAGCTAAGATCTTGGATGGCTCAATAAATAAATCTACATTTACTGATACGCAATTAGAACAGATTATGAAGGGGAAAGATAAAATAGATGGCTTTACATGGCATCATAATGCACAATCAAGCCCGAATAACATGCAATTAGTACCTACAAATATTCATGATGCGGTAAAACATATAGGAGAAGGAGCATTAAGTGAAGGACGTTAAAGAAAAGTTTAGAAATATTGATATTTGGTCTTTTGATGGAAAAGGCGATATAAATAATATATTGAAATTTCAATCTATATTCAACATTACTCTGCCAAATACTTATAGAGAATTAATGACTAGGTATAATAATCCTAAGTTTGAACAAGACACTTTTGATTTTTATGATCTATATCATAAACGAGAATCTTTAGCATCATTTGGATTTGATGGATTTAATTCCCAATATGAGAATATTTACAATCAATTTATTTATTCAGATGAAGATGGATATGAAAATGTGTATTCATTTGCTCATACATCTGAAGGAAACTGGTTATGCTTTGATTATAGAGATTCTCCTACAACATCAGAACCAAAGATCTCTTTAGTTATTCATGATGAATATAACGATGAAATAGGAAAATGGCTTATTTTACCTGTGGCAAATAATTTTGATGATTTTCTAGATAGTCTTTATGATTTTAATGAGCGCTATCCTGATTAGCAAGGAGTAATAGTGTTTCCCCAATGATAGCGCCAGCGCTCACGCTTGTGCTGTTTAATAAAAAATTGCGAATTTTACCCATAAACGTTGGGAGAACCAATGTTCAAAATTCTTTGGATTTTGTGACCGCACTTTTAGTTGATAGGCACAAGCAAGGACTCTTGCGCCATCGTGGGGGATACGAAGATTATAAATATTTACCAGTTAGATTTGGGGCAGTAGTCGATTCAATGGCGAGTGAAGCTACAAGTAAAAAATTGGAAAATAATGAGAAAAACATGAAATCTATAATTCTAGGAGGTGAATAAGTGTTTAATAATATTATTCAGTTTTTTATTTATTCCCTCGTTGTTTTTCTATCTGGATTTATAATAATATCTTTATGTTTTATCGTGTTTACCTTTATCATAAATCTAGGTGATATTTCTATTCTTGAGATAAAGGATATACTATCTTTTAATTTCTATATGTTTTCTAGGATGTCACCATTAATAGTATTAGCAATGCTTATATCTAAAAAACTCAGAGGTAGCTAGTATAGAAAGTGTTTAATTTCTGATGTTAAGTTATTAGAAATTTGTAGTCTGTTTGATATTTAAACAGACTACAATTTAAAATACAGAAGTACAAAGTGCGGTCAATTTTTAAAGAATTTTAAAACCCTCTGATGGCGCAAGCGTTCACCCCAATGATA
>NZ_KE952623.1:5672-8085 GCF_000466335.1 Aggregatibacter sp. oral taxon 458 str. W10330
CACAAGCGAGGACGCTTGCGCCATCGTGGGGGGCGGTGAGTTTTGTAGGTGTTTTTTCGTGAAATTGGGCACATGCTGGGAAGCGTAGGGCAACAGAGATATGAAAATAAAGCAAGATAGCGCCAGCGTCCACGCTGGTGCTCTGTTTAATATAAACATTGCAAATTTTGCTCATAAGCTGTTGACGGAACCAATATTCAAAATCCGTTGGATTTTTTGATCGCACTTTTAGTTGATAGGCACAAGCGAGGACGCTTGCGCCATCAAAGGGGGCCATCATAGAGGGAATTGTTCATCAAAAATAGAAATTTTATCCTTTAAAACATTATCGCGATAAATATGCCACTTCCAAAAAGCCGAAAAAGGATAATTTGATTGGCACATTTTCTCTAGTTTTTCTAGAATTTCTTTTTCTTCTCTAGTTGAGAGAAGATTGTCCCTTAATTTGAGTTTAAGGTCTAACCAACATGCATAATGTTTAATTATTTCATCAATGAGAGCTTGTCTACTTATGCCTCTGATTGCAGTAGAACGATTGTTGTAACATTCTTCTAATAATTCTTTAGTTGCTAATATTTCTTCACTTTCTCCGAATAGACCTAAATTAACTATTACGGGATCCGAATCAGATGAAGGGCAACGTAATTCTATTGCTTTACTTACATCAATGTTTGTGCAATCCAAAATTTTCTCTTTTGTGCCTTTTATACTGTTACATCTAGAACAAGAATAAAATAAATTATTCCAATCATATTTTAAATTTTCATTGTTCTTATGTGGTATGAGGTGTTCAACTTCAATATCTGAAATGTTATCTTTTTCACATAAATAACATTTACCAAAAAACATTTCATTTAACTTTGTAATAACCTCTTCAGTTCTATAATCTTTTATAGTTTTTGATAGACTATTAGGTAATTGTGGATCCCTATTAACAAAAAACATTTATCTATTCTCCTCTATATCTAGAACCTTGTTTTCTGCTAATAATAGGATTACTTTCGCTGAATTAGTTAAGCTTTCTTTAAATGGTTCTAGCTTTTTTATATGTTCTCTTAATTTATTCGAGTCATTAATATCTGAATCTATAACTTCTTTCAGTTCATCAATTATATTCTGGAGTTCTATGCTATGAGTTGTATTTACATGAAACAATCCTTTCACAATAGCATCATTTGAATAAAATGTTACATTGTTTGTAATAAGTTCTTGTTTTGTTAAATCATAAATTACTGTATCAGAACTAGAGCTAATTACAAATGGAGAATGCGTGCTTACAATAAATTGAACCTTTGGAAAGGAGTTAATGAAAAAAGGTAAAATTATCTTTTGTAAAGATATATGTAAATGGGCATCTATTTCATCAATTAGTACTACACCAGTTAATTCATCTGGAGTTATATCAAACAGTTCAGTTCTCATTAACAGATCTGCATAAATGTCAAAAATGGCTTGATAGCCAGATGAGAGATTTTGAAATGTAAATTTCTTATTTCTTTGAATAATATAGAATTTCATTGATGAAACATCAAACTTTAGTTTTGTGTCATTATCTTCAAAAAGATATTTTAATTGGCGCTCAAAATTATCAAACCATTGTGAGAATTTATTAGCTTTCACATGATCTTTAGCCTCTGTCATAAGTAATGATTTAGTGACTCTTATATTTAAAAGATGTTGTTCTAATGTAGAACCCACATATTCTAACTCAAGAGAATTTTTCTTCTCTTCCTCTAAAGATGTAGATGAAGATGTCGCTTGAATTCTACTTATTCTGTATGCAGAAAAATTAGATCTGATTGCTTTTTTTGTATTAAAATTTCTAATAAAATCACTTATATTAGGAATTGAAAGCGTTAATGGTGAATTAAACTCTTTTAGTTTTTCTTCATAATATTTTATTGAATTGAATTTATCTATGTATTCATTTGATCCTTCAGTATAATTTTTTATATCACGTTTATAATAATCTAATGTGTCCTTAAAACTATCTATTTGAGAGTTGTTTTTTTCGAGCTCTATGTTAATAGATTTATAAATTGAATTTAATATTGATGTTTTTCCGACTCCGTTAGCACCAACAAGAATTAAGTTTTTACCATTTAAATCAATATTTATTTCATAGTCTAGATGCTCAATTTTTCCAGATATATTGTGTATATATTTCATTGTATTAACCTCAATTTTAGTAAAATTACATAATTACTTTTTTTCTAGAATAAAATTCACTTCATCGCCACACCCAACCACTTCATCATCTCTCTCTCATCCCAACCTTTACGTTTGGCATAATCTTGAGCTTGGTCTTCATCGATGCGACCTAAAGTGAAATAGTTACTTGCAGGGTGGGTGAAATACCAACCGCAGACAGAAGCTGCCGGCCACATGGCGTAGCTTTCGGTGAGTTTCATGC
>NZ_KE952623.1:8185-72463 GCF_000466335.1 Aggregatibacter sp. oral taxon 458 str. W10330
AGCTTTCGGTGAGTTTCATGCCGATGCGTTGTTCCACTTCTAATAAATCCCAAATCAAGGCTTTTTCCGTGTGTTCCGGGCAGCTTGGGTAACCCGGTGCAGGGCGGATGCCCACATAGTTTTCGTTGATTAAGCCTTGGTTGTCGAATTCCTCTTGGGTGTAGCCCCAAATGCGGGTACGGAGTTCGAAGTGCAGGTATTCCGCCATGGCTTCAGCGAGACGGTCGCCTACAGCTTGTAGCAAGATGGCGTTGTAGTCGTCGCCTGCCGCTTTGTAGCCTTCCACTAAATCCATTTCTTCAACGCCGGCACAGACAGCGAACATCCCCATCCAGTCTTTTTTGCCACTTTCGCGATCGGCGATAAAGTCGCTTAAGGCAAAGTTAAATTGGCTTTTGCTGTTTTTGCCACGTTCCGTTTGTTGGCGTAAGCCGTAAGCCGTGCCGATAGGTTGAGTGCGGTCTTCATCGGAGAATAACACCACATCATCGCCCACACGTTCCGCAGGGAAAATACCCAACACGCCGCTTGGGTTAAGTTTGTGGTTTTGTTCGAAAGCATCTAACATCGCTTGCGCATCATTCCACACGCGGCGGGCTTCTTCGCCACTTTCCGGATGATCAAAGGCATCTGGATAGCCACCCATTAAGCCCCACACGCGGAAGAACGGCGACCAGTCGATAAATTTGCGTAGTTCGGCAATCGGCACGTTTTTAAATTCCACAATGCCCGTTTGTTTTGGCGTTGGTGGCACATAATCCGCCCATTCGCCTCTAAAGCCGTCGAAACGGTTGGCGCGCGCTTCTTCAATGCTGAGCTGTTTACGCAGTGGTTTGCGGTTAGCAAAAGATTGTTGGATTTTTTCGTAATCCTTCTTGAATTGTTCCCACAATGCCGCACGGCCTTCTGGGTTCATCAATGTGGCACACACCGTTACTGCACGGGAGGCGTTCGAGGTATAGAACACGCCGTGTTGTTTGTATTTTGGATACAGTTTAATTGCGGTATGTTCTTTGGACGTGGTTGCGCCGCCGATCAATACCGGCAAGTTCAAACCTAAGCGCGTCATTTCGCCGAGGAAGTATTCCATTTCGTCTAAAGATGGCGTAATCAAACCGCTCAAGCCGATAAGATCCGCTTTTTCCTCAATAGCGGTTTGGATGATTTTATCCGCCGGCACCATGACGCCCAAGTCAATCACTTCAAAGTTATTACATTGCAACACGACGCTTACGATGTTTTTGCCGATATCATGCACGTCGCCTTTCACGGTGGCGATCACCACTTTACCGTTGCTGGAGCCTTTTTGTTTAGTGGCGTTGATAAACGGCTCTAAATACGCCACGGATTGTTTCATCACGCGCGCGGATTTCACCACTTGCGGCAGGAACATTTTACCGTCGCCGAACAAATCGCCCACCACGTCCATGCCCGCCATAAGCGGACCTTCGATGACCTCTAACGGCGTTGGCAATTTTTGGCGGGCTTCTTCGGTATCTTCGATGATGTGCGTGGTAATCCCTTTCACGAGGGCATGTTTCAAACGTTCTTCCACCGACCATGTACGCCATTCGGCGACAGAATTGACCGCACTTTCATCGTTGCCTTGATTACGATATTTTTCTGCAATATCGAGCAATTTTTCGGTGGCATCCGGGCTGCGGTTTAAGACGGCATCTTCTACGATTTCACGCAATTCAGGATCGAGATTGTCATAAATCGCAAGCTGGCCTGCGTTCACGATCCCCATGTCCATGCCTTGTTTGATGGCGTGATAGAGGAAGACCGCGTGAATGGCTTCACGCATCACGTTGTTGCCGCGGAAAGAGAAGGACACATTTGACACACCGCCTGAGATCTTGGCGTGTGGCAAGCTGCGTTTAATACGGCCTGTGGCGTTAATGAAATCCACGCCGTAGTTGTTGTGTTCTTCAATCCCGGTGCCGATGGCAAAAATATTCGGGTCGAAAATGATGTCTTCCGGCGGGAAGCCAAGTTGGTTGACTAAGATGTTATAGGCACGGGTACAGATTTCCACTTTGCGATCTTCGGTGTCCGCTTGCCCAACTTCGTCAAATGCCATCACCACCACAGCAGCACCGTATTTGCGCACCAGTTTGGCGTGTTCGATAAAAATTTCTTCGCCTTCTTTTAGGGAGATGGAGTTTACAATCGGCTTACCTTGCACCGATTGCAAGCCTGCTTCAATCACTTCCCATTTGGAGGAGTCGATCATCACCGGCACTTTGGCTGCATCGGGTTCGGTTGCCATAATATTGAGGAAACGGGTCATGCATTTTTTGCCGTCGAGCAAGGCCTCGTCCATGTTCACGTCAATGACTTGCGCGCCGTTTTCTACTTGGTCGATGGCAATTTCAATGGCTTCGGCAAATTTGTCTTCTTTAATTAAGCGTTTGAATTTTGCCGAACCCGTTACGTTATTGCGTTCGCCCACATTCACGAACAGGCTTTCATCATCAATATTGAGCGGTTCTAAACCCGATAAACGCATGGCAGTTTTAATTTGTGGCAATTTGCGTGGTGGGATGTTTTCTACTGCATCGGCAAAGGCTTTAATGTGTTCCGGCGTGGTACCGCAACAGCCGCCGATAATGTTCACAAAACCGCTTTCCGCCCATTCTTTTAGGTGTGCAGCCATCTCTTCCGCACCGAGATCGTAGCCACCAAAGGCATTCGGCAAGCCTGCGTTCGGGTGAACGGAAACGTAGGTTTCGCTGATTTTGGAAAGTTGTTCGACATACTGACGCAATTCTTTCGGGCCTAACGCACAGTTCAAACCAAAAGTCAGTGGTTTAGCGTGACGAAGCGAGTTGTAGAACGCTTCGGTGGTTTGACCGGAAAGCGTACGGCCGGAAGCATCGGTAATGGTGCCGGAAATCATAATCGGCAATTCCACACCTAATTCTTCAAACACGGTTTCAATGGCGAAAATAGCCGCTTTAGCATTTAGCGTGTCGAAAATGGTTTCGATCATAATTAAGTCGGCACCACCTTCAATTAAACCACGCGTGGCTTCTGAATAGGCGTCCACCAATTCCATAAAGGTGACGTTACGGAAACCCGGATCGTTTACGTTCGGGGAAATAGACGCAGTGCGGTTAGTCGGGCCGAGAATCCCCGCGACGAATCTTGGTTTTTCCGGCGTGCTGTATTTATCCGCCGCCAAACGTGCTAGTTTCGCGCCGGCAAAGTTGAGTTCGTAAGCAATGGATTGCAAGTCGTAATCCGCTTGCGCAATGGTCGTGGAGCTGAACGTATTGGTTTCGATAATGTCCGCGCCTGCTTCTAAATATTTTTCGTGAATGGCGGAAATGAGTAACGGTTGGGTGAGGGTCAGCAAATCATTATTACCACGTAAATCCACCGCACTTTCTTTAAAGCGTTCACCACGGAAATCCGCTTCGGTGAGTTTATATTTTTGGATCATCGTGCCCATGGCGCCGTCTAAAATTAAGATACGTTGGGCAAGGGCATGTTTTAGTATTTCAGTGGTGTTTTTCAAAATAAGCTTTCCGTTTGTTAGTATTCAAATAAATGAGTGAAATAGTAGGAAGATGTGCTTACGCTGTCAAATGTTATCTCTCTAAAAGTGCGGTGATTTTTTAGCGTGTTTTTACTACAGGCTTAAGCGAATTCTTTGCTGATTTTCTGCTTTTTATCTTGGTCTATGCTAAACTAGCGCGCAATTTTTTCCGTATTTTTGAATGATTTCTTATTCGTTATGAGTTTATCTACCCCTCTTTTTATTGCATTGCGCTATTGGCGGGCAAAAAGTGCTGATCGTTTTGGACGGTTGGTAACAAATTTAGCCAGTTTCGGCATTGTGCTTGGCGTGATGGCATTGATTATTGTGCTGTCTGTGATGAATGGTTTGGAAGGCTATCAAAAACAACAGGTGCTTTCTTCCATTCCACACGCCATTGTTAGCCCAAACGGCAAGGTGAAGATCGACGATGCCGAACCGCCGATGCCAAATTTCGTGCAAAAAGCCGTGCCGATAAACATGACCAATGTGATTTTTCAAACCGCAAGTGGTGTTAGCGCAGGACAAGTGATTGGAATTCGACAATTTTCAGATGACCCGATTTTGTCTGCTTTATCCGAACCGCATTTTAAGGATTTGCTTCCGACAGGTGAGTTTAAAATCATTATTGGCGATCAACTGGCGCAAAAATTAAACCTGCATGTCGGCGACAAAGTGCGTTTGATGATTACCGAAAACAGCCAATACACGCCTTTCGGGCGCGTGCCGTTGCAGCGTTTATTTACCGTCAGCGAAATCTATTTTGATGCAGGGCATGCGTCAGGGTATGAAGCCTTCGCCAATTTAACGGACATTGGGCGTTTAATGCGCATTCAGCCGGGTGAAGCGCAAGGTTTCCGCTTATTTTTAACGGATCCGTTCCAAATTACCGAGCTGCCGGCAGCATTTCCCTCAGCCGTGCAAATCACCGATTGGCGCACGCAAAAAGGCGAGTTTTTCCAAGCGGTGCGTATGGAAAAAAATATGATGGGCTTGTTGGTGAGCTTAATTATTGTGGTGGCGGTATCCAATATTATTACGTCTTTAAGCCTGATGGTGGTGGACAAACAGGGCGAAATCGCCATTTTGCAAACCCTCGGCTTAACAAAAGGACAGGTGCGTTCCATCTTTATTTATCAAGGTTTATTAGTCGGTTTGATGGGCACTTTGGCGGGCGCTATATTGGGCGTGTTAGTGACGTTAAATTTGGATGCCATTGTGAATATCTTAGGCGCAAAAACGATGTATTTACCGACCGCACTTGAGCCTTGGCAAATTCTGACGATTGTCGCGTTTTCCTTATTATTGTCATTGTTATCCACCATTTATCCGGCCTATCGTGCCGCGAAAGTGGAACCGGCAGAAGCCTTGCGCTACGAATAAAAAAGAGATGAAAAAATGAATACAGCATTATTATCTTGCCAAAATATCACGAAATTTTATCAAGAAGGCACACAACAAACGGAAGTGCTAAAACAGGTGTCTTTTTCTATGCAGCCGAGCGAATTGGTGGCGATTGTGGGCAGTTCAGGTTCGGGCAAAAGTACCTTGTTGCACACCTTGGGCGGCTTGGATCAACCGAGCAACGGTGAAGTGTTTATCAAAGGGCAATCGTTGCAACAAATGACGCCGAATGCGTTGGCAAAGTTGCGCAATCAATATTTAGGGTTTGTGTATCAGTTTCATCATTTAATGGCAGATTTCACCGCACTTGAGAATGTCATGATGCCGATGCTTATCGGACAACAAAATAAAACGGAAGCACAAGATCACGCCGAACAGATCTTAAGTGCGGTCGGTTTACAGCACAGAATTTCACATCGTCCCTCTGCGTTATCCGGCGGGGAACGCCAACGTGTGGCAATTGCCCGTGCGTTGGTGAATAACCCGGCATTGGTGTTAGCAGACGAACCTACGGGGAATTTGGATCACAAAACCACGGAAAGCATTTTTGAGTTGATTCAACAGCTTAACCAAGAAAAACAGATTGCGTTCTTATTGGTGACCCATGACTTGAATTTGGCGGAAAAATTGAATCGCCGTTTAATTATGCAAGACGGCGTGTTACGCGAGGAAACTGCCTGATGAATACGCCATTTTTTATTAGTTGGCGCTATCAACGCAGTAAGCATAAAAACCGTTTGGTGTCGCTGATTTCATTTTTTTCCAGCATGGGCATTGCCTTGGGCGTGGCGGTGTTAATTATCGGTTTAAGCGCTATGAATGGCTTTGAACGTGAGCTCAATCAACGTATTTTGGCTGTCGTGCCGCATGCGGAAATTTCTTCTGCAAACGGGCAAAGCAATGCACCGATTGATCATTGGCAACATCTTGCCGCTAAGTTGAAACAAAATCCGCAAATCATTGGCGTTTCGCCTTTTGTCAGTTTTACCGCCTTAGTGGAAAATGGTGCGAAATTAAAAGTAGTGCAAATCAAAGGTGTGGAAACGGCATTGCAGGATCAAGTGAGTTCCCTTGGGCGTTTTGTGTTAAATCAAGGATGGCAAAATTTTGCGCAACATGGCGGGTTGGTGCTGGGGTCGGGGATTGCTCGGGATTTGGATGTGCAAGAAGGAGATTGGGTTTCTCTGTTAATTTCACAACAAACAGGCTCGGAAAATTTGACGCAGCCCTTGCGGGAACGTATCCAGGTCACAGGGATTTTGCGTTTGGATGGCCAGTTGGATCACAGTTATGCCCTCATGCCATTGGCACAGGCGCAGCAGTTGATGAATTATCAAGCGGAACAAGTGAGCGGAGTAGAATTGAAAACCACCGATCCGTTTAACATTCAAACCCTTGATTATTCCATGTTGCAAGATTATCCGCAGATGCTCTACCTGCAAAACTGGATCAGTAAATTCGGCTATATGTATCGCGATATTCAGCTGATTCGCACGGTGATGTATATTGCCATGGTGTTGGTGATTGGGGTGGCGTGTTTTAACATTGTGTCCACGCTCATCATGGCGGTGAAAGATAAAGCCGGTGACATTGCCATCATGCGTACTCTTGGGGCGAATAATGGGTTTATTAAGCGTATTTTTATTTGGTACGGCTTGCAGGCGGGCATGAAAGGCTGTCTGATTGGGATTGTGTTGGGCGTGATTTTGGCCTTAAATTTGACCGCACTTATTCAAGGCTTGGAAAGTGTCATCGGCAGAAAATTATTGTCCGACGGCATTTATTTCGTGGACTTCCTGCCAACCGAGCTACATTGGCAAGATGTATTGCTGGTGTTGCTTTCTGCGTTAATTCTCAGTTTATTTGCCAGCCTTTATCCAGCAAATCGTGCAGCGAAATTGCAACCAGCACAGGTATTAAGCAGCCATTAATAAAGAAAATTAAATAAACTAGTTTACTAGTACAAGTTGCAGTGGTAGAGTAATACCACTTTTTCGGATATTTTTGATTTTTATGAAGATAAGTGAGTGAACAATGAATACAAAAAACGATATTTCCATTGAAAATGACGATACGCGAATTGGCAAAATTGAACAGGTATTACCTCCGATTGCCTTGCTAGAAAAATATCCGGCAAGCAGCGTTGCGGTGAAAACCGTGGAAAATGCCCGTCACGAAGCGCATAAAATTATTCATGGTGAAGATGATCGTTTACTTGTGGTGATCGGGCCTTGTTCCATTCACGATCCCAAAGCCGCATTAGAATATGCGAAACGCATTAAATTAATGCGCGAAAAATACCAAGATACCTTACAAATTATTATGCGCGTGTACTTTGAAAAACCGCGTACTACGGTGGGCTGGAAAGGTCTCATTAATGACCCATACTTAAATAATACCTATGCGTTGAACGATGGTTTGCGTATGGCGCGTAAATTATTGTCTGACATTAACGATTTAACCGTGCCGACGGCAGGGGAATTTTTGGACATGATCACGCCGCAATATTTAGCGGATTTCATGAGCTGGGGCGCGATTGGGGCGAGAACTACCGAATCCCAAGTACACCGTGAACTGGCTTCCGGTTTATCTTGTGCGGTTGGCTTTAAAAATGCGACCAACGGTGGCGTAAAAATTGCGTTAGATGCGATTGGGGCAGCAGAAGCGCCACACCATTTCTTATCCGTCACGAAGTTCGGTCATTCTGCTATCGTTTCCACGAAAGGTAACGAAGACTGCCACATTATTTTACGCGGTGGCGACAATGGCCCAAATTACAGCGAACAAGATGTTGCCGAGGTGTGCGATGAACTTGCCAAAGCGGGCTACAGAGCCCATGTCATGGTGGATTTCAGCCATGCCAATAGCTGCAAGCAATTCAAAAAACAATTGGATGTGAGCCGTGAGGTTGCTCGTCAAATTGCCGCAGGTTCCAATAAAATTTTGGGGGTGATGATTGAAAGCCATTTGGTAGAAGGCCGTCAAGATTTGGTGGAAGGCAAACCATTGACTTACGGACAAAGCATTACCGACAGTTGCATCGGCTGGGAAGACAGTGAAAACGTCTTACAAGAATTATCTGATGCAGTGGCGGCAAGACGCAAATTAAACGGCTGATCTCTTTTTCATCTGTTTATTTCAAACAAAAGTGCGGTGGATTTTCATAGCGAATTTCCACCGCACTTTTTTTGACTTTTAAGTTAAACCGCCTCCGGATTTGGTATATCATATAGGGACTTATTTTATCCACTGAGGCAATAATGGCGTCTAAAAATTCTCCTCCTGCGAAAGATCAAAACACCACCAATTTGAACATTCCTCCTCATTCCATTGAAGCAGAACAAGCCGTGTTGGGCAGTATTTTGCTGAACAACATGTATTGGGATGATGTGGCAGAAAATGTGGTGAAAGAGGATTTTTATCGCTTTGAACATCGTCTGATTTTCGAGGAAATGGAAAAGCTGATTGCCCAGCAATCGCCGGTGGATTTAATTACCTTAGAACAGGCACTAAAAAGTCGAGAAGTCATCGAACAGGTGGGTGGCTTTGCTTATTTGGCAGAGCTTTCTAATAACACGCCAAGTGCTGCCAACGTGGTGGCTTATGCCAATGTGGTACGAGAAAAGGCGATCATGCGCGAGTTAATTTCCGTGGGGAACAAAATTGCGCAAAACAGCTATTCTCCGAAAGGGCAGGATGTGAAACATTTGCTGGATGAGGCGGAGCGAGAAGTTTTTGCCATTGCTGAGAAGCGCGCATCCGGTACTGAAGGCCCACAAAATATCATTTCCATTCTGGAAAACACCATCAATAAAATCGAACAACTCAGCCAAATTAAAGATCATTCCGGTGTTACCGGCGTTTCCACCGGTTTCAAAGATTTAGATAAGAAAACGGCAGGTTTGCAAAAATCCGACTTGATTATTGTGGCGGCGCGTCCTTCCATGGGGAAAACCACCTTTGCCATGAACCTATGTGAAAATGCGGCGTTAGGAAGTGATAAACCGGTATTGGTGTTCAGTTTAGAGATGCCGGCGGAGCAAATTATGATGCGTAGCTTGGCGTCACTTTCACGCGTGGATCAAACGAAAATCCGTACCGGTCAGGGCTTGGATGATAACGATTGGGCAAAAATTTCCAGCACCATGGGGATGCTTGCGAAAAAACCAAATTTATTTATTGACGATTCTTCCGGTTTAACGCCGACGGAGCTACGTTCCCGTGCCAGACGGGTTTATCGTGAAAATAACGGCTTAAGTTTAATCATGGTGGACTACCTTCAATTAATGCGTGCGCCGGCTTTTTCTGAAAATCGTACGTTGGAAATTGCAGAAATTTCTCGTTCTTTAAAAGCATTAGCAAAAGAATTAGAAGTGCCGGTGATCGCCCTGTCACAATTAAACCGTACCTTGGAAAACCGTCAGGATAAACGCCCGGTTAACTCAGACCTGAGGGAATCAGGCTCTATTGAGCAAGATGCGGACTTGATTATGTTTATTTATCGTGACGAAGTGTATAACCGTGAATCAGAAGAAAAAGGCATTGCCGAAATTATTATCGGTAAACAGCGTAACGGTCCGATTGGACGTGTGAAGTTGGCATTCCAAGGTCATTTTTCCCGTTTTGATAACTTAGCAGAACATCATCATTACGATGACGAATATTAGATAACAGCGTAAAAGAGATAAAAAATGCACATGAAACCTGCAACAGCCAAAATCAGTTCTGTTGCGTTAAAACACAATATTCAAACCATTAAACAAAAAGCCCCAAACAGTAAAATTATTGCAGTAGTCAAAGCCAATGCTTACGGACACGGTGTCGTGTTTGTGTCTTCTGCCGTCGAAAGTCTGGTGGATTGCTTTGGTGTAGCACGTTTAGAAGAAGCACTAAAATTACGCTCTAACGGCATTACCAAACCGATTTTGCTGTTAGAAGGCTTTTTCTCTTCCAAAGACTTACCGATTTTGGCTGTCAATAACATTCAAACCGTCGTGCATAGCCAAGAACAGTTAGATGCTCTTGAGCAAGCAAAAACGCCAAATCCGGTGAAAGTGTGGTTGAAAATTGATACGGGAATGCATCGTTTAGGCGTGCATTTGGATGAAGTGGATAGCTTCTATCAAAAACTCAAATCTCTCCCCTGCGTTGATCCAAACATTGGCTTTGTGAGTCATTTTAGCCGTGCTGATGAGCTAGAGTGCGGTTATACAGAAAAACAATTAACCCGCTTTTTACAGGCAACGGAAGGTAAATCCGGTGAACGGAGTATTTCTGCATCCGGTGGTATTTTGTTCTGGCAGGATGCGCATTTAGATTGGATTCGTCCGGGTATTATTATGTACGGTATTTCACCGAATAATACTGCAGGAAAAGAATACGGTTTAACGCCGGTGATGAATTTAACCTCTTCTTTAATCGCCGTGCGCGAACATAAAAAGGGCGAGCCGGTGGGATACGGCGGTGTTTGGACAAGTGAAAAAGACACTAAAATTGGCGTGGTAGCTATCGGCTATGGTGATGGTTATCCGCGCGATGTGCCGCAAGGTACCCCGGTTTATCTGAATGGTCGCCGTGTGCCGATTGTGGGCAAGGTATCCATGGATATGTTAACCGTGGATCTGGGCGCAGACAGTCAAGACAAGGTCGGCGATGAAGTGATCTTGTGGGGTAAAGAATTACCGATTGAAGAAATCGCAGAAATTACGGGCGTTATCAGTTATGAATTAATCACCAAATTAACCCCGCGTGTATTAACCGAATACATTGATTAAATTTAAAGGAGTGCTTATGCAAAATATCAATCCAACCCAAACGAACGCATGGAAAGCGTTAACCCAACATCATGCGCAACGTAAGAATACAACGATTCAAGATTTATTTGCGCAAGAAAAAGATCGTTTCGCCAACTATTCGTTAACCTTTAACAACGAGATTTTGGTGGATTTTTCCAAAAATAACCTGACTCAAGAAACCCTTGGTTTATTGCGTCAACTCACTGAAGAGTGTGGTTTAACGCAAGCCAAAGAAGCCATGTTCAACGGCGAAAAGATCAACCGTACGGAAAATCGTGCCGTATTACATACCGCACTTCGTAACCGTTCCAATACGCCGATTTTCGTGGATGGCAAAGATGTGATGCCGGAAGTGAATGCCGTGCTCGCCAAAATGAAATCGTTCTGTGAACGTGTGATTTCTGGTGAATGGAAAGGTTATACCGGTAAAGCTATTACCGATGTGATCAATATCGGTATCGGCGGTTCCGATCTTGGCCCTTACATGGTGACCGAAGCCTTGCGCCCGTATAAAAATCATTTAACCATGCATTTTGTTTCTAACGTGGACGGGACACACATTGCTGAAACGCTGAAAAAAGTGAATCCGGAAACCACTTTAATTTTAGTGGCGTCTAAAACGTTCACCACCCAAGAAACCATGACAAATGCCTTGTCTGCCCGTGATTGGTTCCTTGCTGCAGCAAAAGATCCTGCCCATGTGGCAAAACACTTTGCCGCCCTTTCAACCAATGCAAAAGCGGTCGCAGAATTCGGTATTGATACTAACAATATGTTTGAATTCTGGGATTGGGTTGGCGGTCGTTATTCTTTATGGTCTGCTATTGGTTTGTCTATTGCGCTTTCTATCGGCTTTGAAAACTTTGAAGCCTTATTAAGCGGTGCCCATGAAATGGATAAACATTTCCGCACTGCGCCGTTAGCACAAAATATTCCAACCACATTGGCTTTAGTAGGTTTGTGGAACACCAACTTCCTCGGCGCACAAACGGAAGCGATTTTACCGTATGACCAATATTTACACCGCTTTGCCGCCTATTTCCAACAAGGCAACATGGAATCCAACGGTAAATATGTCGGCCGTGATGGCAAAGTGATCGACGGCTATCAAACCGGCCCAATTATTTGGGGTGAACCGGGCACGAACGGTCAGCACGCGTTCTATCAATTGATTCACCAAGGCACGATATTAATTCCTTGTGATTTCATTGCACCGGCACAAAGCCATAATCCGTTGTCTGATCATCACAACAAATTACTTTCCAATTTCTTTGCGCAAACCGAAGCATTGGCATTTGGTAAAACCAAAGAACAAGTGGAAGCCGAATTCTTGAACGCAGGCAAAACGTTGGCAGAAGTGAAAGACATCGTGCCGTTTAAAGTGTTTACCGGTAACAAACCGACCAACTCCATTTTGTTACAAAAAATCACGCCGTTTAGTTTAGGGGCGTTGATTGCCATGTATGAACACAAAATTTTCGTACAAGGCGTGTTGTTCAACATTTACAGCTTCGACCAATGGGGCGTGGAATTGGGAAAACAACTTGCTAACCGAATTTTGCCGGAATTGGTAAATAACGAGAAAGTGGAAAGCCACGACAGTTCAACCAACGGCTTGATTAACCAATTCAAAGCTTGGCGTTAAGCTCTCCATTGAGTGCCTGCCATTGAGAATAATGGGAGATACTAGGTGTGGAATAACAAAAAAAGTGCGGTGAAATTTCACCGCACTTTGCTATTATAGCCAGCCAAAGCACGAATGATTAACCTCAATGCGTCATTCACGATTTTGTGCGTAGCGTGCAACTTGTTGCACGAATGATTAACCTCAACGTGTAATTCATGATTTCATGCGTAGCGTGCAACTTGTTGCACGAATGATTAACCTCAACGTGTAATTCATGATTTCATGCGTAGCGTGCAACTTGTTGCACGAAATCGTGAATACCCGAAAGGGGTAAATAACGTTCCATGCGTGGTTTGGTCGTGCAACAAGTTGCACGCTACGATGCTAGATATGGAATGACAAGAAGGCGGTGATATTTCACCGCACTTTGTTGTTTTTAATGAAAATAACCAATTAAAATGGTGGCTACCAATGCGGCAAGGGCTAAGAAGAAAAAGTGCGGTCGGTTTTGAGATTGTTTTTTGCTGAAGAATTTTGCTGAAAAAATAATGTAGCCGCAAAGCAATACAACTTTAGCCATAATCCAGCTTTCTAAGCCGAAGTTGAATTGAAATAACATGATAATACCGCTGAGAATTAAGAGCGTATCTGTTAAGTGCGGTAGAATTCTCAAGAGTTTAACGGCACGCCAATTTCGCTGCGTGAGTTGCATTCCGCCTCGCACAATCAATAATCCCAAGCTTAAAAAAGCACAAATAATGTGCAAATAAACTAAGTAAATATCCATTTATCCCCCAATATTTAAGGCGGCAATAAAATACTGCTGCCTTAAAATGCTCTTATGTTGTTATTCTTCGGTATTTTCTACCGCGCTTTCTTGTTCGCCTTCTTCGTCATCGACATCGCAGACACGCTCCAAGCTCACAACATGCTCATTTTCGCTTGTGCGGATTAAGCGAACACCTTGCGTGTTACGTCCGACGATGCTGACCTCACTGACTCGGGTACGAACCAAGGTACCGGCATCGGTGATTAACATAATTTGGTCCGTATCAACCACTTGGGTTGCCGCAACGACTTTGCCATTACGTTCACTGACCTTAATGGAAATCACCCCTTTGGTATTACGGGATTTGGTCGGATATTCTTCTAACTTCGTCCGTTTGCCGTAGCCGTTCTGTGTTGCGGTGAGAATTTCGCCATCATTTTTCGGAATGACTAAAGAAACGACTTTATCGATGTTGAGATCTAAGGTTTCTTCTGTGTTGTCATCAGAAACATCTTCAATTTCAACCGCACTTTCATCGTCATTCAGATCATTGGTTAAGGCGAGTTTGATACCACGTACCCCTGTCGCCAAACGCCCCATGGCACGCACAGCGGATTCGCTGAAACGTACCACGCGACCTTGGGAAGAAAACAACATGATTTCATTGTTGCCGTCGGTAATATCTACGCCAATCAATTCATCTTCATCGCGTAAGTTCAGCGCAATGATACCGCTAGAACGTGGACGGCTGAATTCGGTTAACGCGATTTTCTTCACAATACCGCCGGCGGTTGCCATGACGACGAATTTATCTTCCTCGTAAGCGGTCACCGGTAAAATGGCGGTAATACGTTCATTTTCATTGAGCGGTAAAATATTGACGATTGGTCGTCCGCGTGATCCTCGGCTGGCTTGTGGAAGTTGGTATACTTTTAACCAATATAAGCGTCCACGGCTGGAGAAACAGAGAATGGTGTCATGGGTATTGGCCACCAAGAGTTTCTCAATGAAATCTTCTTCTTTCATTTTCGTTGCCGATTTACCTTTGCCACCGCGGCGTTGTGCTTCGTAATCGCTAATGGGTTGATATTTCACATAGCCTTCGTGAGAAAGCGTCACCACCACATCTTCTTGGGCGATTAAATCTTCTAAATTAATGTCACCGGAAGCGGCGGTAATTTCTGTTCTGCGCGGATCGTTAAATTGTTCGCGGATTTGTTCTAGCTCTTCACGAATCACTTCCATTAAGCGTTCAGGACTGCGTAGGATATAGAGCAATTCGCCGATGGCTTCCAATAATTTTTTGTATTCGTCTAGAATTTCGTCATGGCCTAAGTTGGTCAATTTTTGTAAACGTAAATCTAAAATGGCTTGGGCTTGGACTTCGGTCAAATAATATAAACCGTCACGGATACCATATTGTTCGTCTAAATCTTCCGGGCGAGCAGTATCGACACCGGTTGCTGCCAACATTTCTGCCACATGACCAAGTTGCCATGGACGGGCAAGCAATTCACGTTTGGCGCTTTCCGGATTTGGCGCTTGACGAATCAATTCGATAATAGGATCTACGTTTGCCAACGCAATGGCAAGACCTTCCAAAATATGGCTGCGTTCACGTGCTTTGCGTAATTCAAAGATGGTACGGCGGGTCACCACTTCACGGCGATGTAACACGAATGCTTCAATGAGTTGTTTTAAATTCAAGAGTTTCGGCTGACCGTGGTCTAATGCCACGATATTAATCCCGAAAGTCACCTGCATTTGCGTGAGGGCATACAAGTTGTTTAATACCACTTCACCGACGGCATCGCGCTTGATTTCAATGACGATACGCATACCGTCTTTATCTGATTCATCACGTAAACCGCTAATGCCTTCAATTTTTTTCTCTTTGACGAATTCCGCAATTTTTTCGATTAATTTGGCTTTGTTAACTTGATACGGAATTTCGTTAACGATGATGCTTTCACGGCCTTTTTCATCAGTTTCAATTTCCGCACGGGCGCGTACATAAATTTTACCACGACCGGTCTTATAGGCTTCTTCAATACCTTTACGACCATTAATCAATGCGGCTGTTGGGAAATCCGGGCCGGGAATATGACTCATCAATTCATCAATGGTGATGTCGTTATTTTCGATATAAGCCAAGCAACCGTCTAATACTTCGCCTAGGTTGTGTGGTGGAATATTGGTCGCCATCCCGACAGCAATCCCGGAGGAGCCGTTGACCAATAAGGCAGGAACTTTAGTCGGTAACACTTCAGGAATTTGTTCCGAACCATCATAGTTTGGCACAAAATTGACGGTTTCTTTATCGAGATCTGCCAATAATTCGTGGGCGATTTTGGTCATACGGGCTTCCGTATAACGCATCGCCGCCGGCGCATCGCCATCTACAGATCCGAAGTTACCTTGACCGTCCACTAACATATAACGCAAGGAGAAAGGTTGCGCCATACGCACCAAGGTATCATATACCGCGCTATCACCGTGTGGGTGGTATTTACCGATAACATCACCCACAATACGGGCAGATTTACGGTAAGGTTTATTGTAGGCATTGCCCCCTTCGTGCATAGCAAATAACACGCGGCGGTGTACCGGTTTTAAGCCGTCACGCACATCAGGCAAGGCACGTCCTACAATAACGGACATGGCGTAATCGAGGTATGAAGATTTCAGCTCTTCTTCAATACTGACCGGCGTAATATCTTGGACGAAATCAGACATTTAGAACTTCCTAATCATTAAATTTAATGTGAAAAAATTGGCGTGATTATAGCACGGAAAGGGCTTTCTTCTAAATTAAATCTTGTAATGAAGACAGAAAAGCGCCCCTCAGTGTATTTGAGTGGCGCTTGGCATAACACTATTGAGGGATGTGTTGTGCGATGGCTAAAAATTCCTCAAAAAACGTTGGGAACGTTTTTGCCGTACAGTCTGGATCCAATATGGTGATCGGCGTGTCGGATAACGCCACTAAGGCGAAACACATCGCCATGCGGTGATCGTTATAGGTTTCGATTTCTGCTGCCTTAAAATCCGTTAATTTTAACGGTTGAATACGAATAAAATCCTCGCTTTCCTCCACGTCAGCGCCTACTTTGCGTAGTTCGGTTGCCATGGCGGTTAAGCGATCCGTTTCTTTCACCCGCCAGTTGTAAATGTTACGAATCACGGTTTCCCCTTCGGCAAATAACGCAGTTGTGGCAATGGTCATGGCCGCGTCGGGAATATGGTTCATGTCCATATCTACACCGTGTAACGGAGCTTGTTCCGCTTCAATGAAATCCTCGCCCCAGGTGATTTTTGCCCCCATTTTTTCTAATACGTCGGCAAATAAACGGTCGCCTTGAATACTGTTTTTGCCGATGCCTGTGACTTTCACTTTGCCTTTAATGGCGCCAGCTGCCAAGAAATAGGACGCCGAGGAGGCATCGCCTTCTACCAAGAAAGTGCCTGGCGATAGATAAGATTGTTTGCCTTTCACGAGAAAGCGTTGATAGTTTTGATTTTCAACTTCCACACCGAAGATTTTCATCATATTAAGGGTGATGTCGATATAGGGTTTGGAAACTAATTCACCAATAATTTCAATTTCACTGTCGCCTTCTGCAAGGGGAGCTGCCATTAAAAGTGCGGTCAAAAATTGCGATGAAATGGAACCGTCGATTTTAATCGTGCCACCACGCAAACCGGTGTTACGAATGGCAATCGGCGGATAGCCTTCGTTTTCTAAATAACGAATGTCTGCGCCTGCCTGCAACAATGCATCTACTAAGTGCTGAATCGGGCGCTCTTTCATGCGCGGTTCGCCGGTTAAAATCACTTCATTTTGCGTAGAAGCCCCTTCACGCGCCAAACAAAGTGCCGCTGCCAACGGGCGCATGGCGGTGCCGGCATTGCCTAAAAATAATGCCAAACCGTCACGCCATTGAAAAGCTCCGCCTAAGCCTTGCACTTCGCAGACGGATTTATCGTCAGACAACGAATATTGCACGCCAAGGTGTTTTAAGGCGTTGAGCATGTGGCGGATGTCGTCGCTGTCCAGCAAATTAGTGACGTTGGTCGTCCCATGTGCCAACGCAGCCAATAATAAGGTGCGGTTGGACAGGCTTTTCGAGCCGGGTAGGTTGATCGTGCCTTCCACATGATGGATCGGGTTAAGGGTAATGGAAGTAGCGTGTTGCATAAGTTGTCCGTTATAAGCCTAAAATGTCGCTAAGTGCGGTTAAAAAACGCTGATTTTCTTCCGGCAAGCCGATGCTGATACGCAAATGGTTCGGCAATCCGTAACCGGCAAGTGGACGCACAATGACGCCTTTGCGTAACAGCGCTTGATAAATCGGTGCAGCAGGTTGCTGTAAATCCAACATCACGAAATTGCCTTTGGACGGCACATAACGCAAGCCTTTTTCATCAAAGAAGTTTTGCAATAATTGCAAGCCGATTCGATTATTTTCCGCCACTTTGGCGACAAATTCATCGTCTTGAATGGCGGCGGTGGCTGCGACAAGGGCAAGGCTGTTGCAGTTAAACGGCTGACGTACGCGATTTAACAAGCCCGCAATTTCTGTCGAGGAAACGGCATAACCGATGCGTAAACCGGCTAATCCATAGGCTTTGGAAAGGGTGCGGCACACGATCAGGTTCGGATATTTTGCCAACAAGCCGAAAGAATCCACGCGTTCGCTCGGCTCGGTAAATTCCACATAGGCTTCGTCCAGCGCCACGATCACTTGCGGTGGCACTTGGGCTAAAAAGTCGGCAATTTCCACCGCACTTGAGAAACTGCCCGTCGGGTTATTCGGGTTAGCGAGGTAAATTAATTTTGTTTTTGGCGTGATCGCGTTTAGAAAAGCCGCCAGATCGTTACCGTAATTTTTTGCTGGAATTTCTACCCGTTTGGCATTCAAGGCTTGACTAATTAATGGGTAAACAATGAAGCCGTATTGGGAATAAATCACTTCGTCCTGCTCGGAGGCAAAAGTGTGTGCAATGAGTTCGATTAAATCGTTAGAACCATTGCCAAGGGTGATTTGTTCAGGCTTTAAGCCGAATTTTTGGGCTACTGCTTGTTTGAAATAAAATCCGTTGGAATCAGGGTAAAGATGAAGATTGTCTAATTGTGCCTGAATCGCTTTTTTGGCGCTGGGCGGTAAACCGAACGGATTTTCGTTGGAAGCGAGTTTGATGATGTTTTTAATGCCTAATTCGCGTTCTAATTCTTCAATGGGCTTGCCGGCTTGGTAAGGTGAAAGCGCTTTTACGCCTGCATTGGCACGATCAAGATATTGCATAAGATGCTCCGAGTAAGAATGAAAGGAAAGAAAAGTGCGGTGGATTTTTATAATGAATGCCGACCGCACTTTTAAGAGGGCTATGCGTTTTCTTTGGCAAATTTTTGCATGAATTGAATCAATGCTTGTACGCCTTCAATCGGCATGGCGTTATAAATAGACGCGCGCATACCGCCTAACACTTTGTGTCCTTTTAATGCTTGTAACCCCGCTGCGGTGGCTTCGGTGACGAATTTTGCATTCAGTTCATCATTGCCCGTGGTGAAGGTGATATTCATTAAAGAGCGGTTGGCTTTTGCCACGTTATTTTGGTAGAAATCGCTACTGTCTAAATAATCGTACAACAATTTGGCTTTTGCCTGATTACGTTGTTCGATTTCCGGCAAACCACCGATAGACAATAAATGTTTGAACACTAAAGCACATAAATACCACGCGAACGTTGGTGGCGTATTGATCATGGAATCGCTGTTTTTCTGGGTTTCATAATTCCAAATGGACGGTGTGGCTTTGCGTGCTTTGCCAATTAAATCATCGCGCACGATAACAATGGTAATCCCTGCCGGGCCAAGGTTTTTTTGCGCGCCGGCGTAAATTAAGCCAAATTTGCTGATGTCTATTTTGCGGGAAAGAATGGTAGAGGAGAAGTCGCCCACTAATACGGCGTTGCCGACGTTCGGCACATCAAAAATTTCCACGCCACTAATGGTTTCGTTCGGACAGTAGTGAACGTAATCGTATTGTTCGGCGATGTCGCTAAAATCAAGTGATTTGACTTTGAGTTCATCGCCCGGTTCTAAAATGTTGATTTCATCAATTTCACAGAAAGAACGGGCTTCTTTGGCTGCGGTAGCAGACCAGTGACCGCTGTTTAAATACAACGCTTTGCCGTTTTCACGCAATAAGTTCATCGGAATCGCCGCAAATTGCCCGCGCGCGCCACCTTGCAGAAAAAGAACTTGGTAGTTATCAGGAATGTTATAGAGTTTGCGAAAATCCGCTTGGGATTGGGTGATTAATTCCATGAACAATTTGCCGCGGTGGCTCACTTCCATGACGGAGGTGCCTTGCCCCTGCCAATTTAATAATTCTTGTTGTGCTTGTTCTAAAACTGCTTTGGGCATCATTGCCGGACCGGCACTGAAATTAAATACGTTTGCCATGGGATTTCCTCTGATTTAGTGAAAAATTGGTTTCAGTTTTATCACCTCACCGTTTTCTAATCAATGATTTTTACGGAAATTTTTTGAATTTATCGAAAGGGAAAATAATCCCCTTTTAAAACAGGGAATTTTTTGACGAAATTTACAAAAAAGGCTACATTATCGCCAATTCATTTTTACTATAAAGGGAGCAAATCAATGGAAAACGTCAACAAGTCTTTTCAAGATGTTTTGGAGTATGTGCGTATGTATCGCTTAAAAAATAAACTATTGCGCGATATGGACGATAACAATCGTAAAATTCGCGATAACCAAAAACGTGTATTGCTATTAGATAATTTAAATCAATATATCCGTGATGATATGCGAATTGAAGATGTTCGCGCCATTATCGAAAATATGCGTGACGACTACGAAAACCGGGTGGATGACTATGTTATCCGTAATGCAGAATTGTCTAAACAACGTCGTGAAATTAGCAGTAAAATGAAAATGCAAGCCAAATCTGCGTGTGAATCGGCTAAAAAAGCATAGCCGTTAAGACTTAGTTCAAGAAGTTCAAGAAAATGGTGACTTAGTTCACCATTTATTTTTTTATTGGGATCATGTATGTCTTTTTTTTCTTATTTTTATCTCGAAAGCCAGATGCATTTTCAGGGATACCTGAAATATGTTGTCATCTTCATTGCGCTTTGCGCATTATTATTTGTCACCGTCTTATATTTACGTCATCAGTTAGAAACAAAATACCGCGATTTAAGCATCATTTTTTTACTTTTGATCATTTTCTTGTTTGGCGTGCAATATAGTCAATACGAGCAAAATCAAGTATATGCGAACGATACGTCACGCATGGTAACATTTTTAACTTCCGTGAAAGAATCACAACAGGTGGCGGCAGAAGAGATTCGGGTCAATAGCCGGAGCTTAAGTAATGGGATGATTTTGAATATTCGAGATAAATATTATGAGGTGCATTTCAATAATGATTTTACCGCCTACAATTTATTACCGATCCATTTGGTGAACCCAAATA
The DNA here is from genome assembly GCF_000466335.1 of Aggregatibacter sp. oral taxon 458 str. W10330. Taxonomy (NCBI): domain Bacteria; kingdom Pseudomonadati; phylum Pseudomonadota; class Gammaproteobacteria; order Pasteurellales; family Pasteurellaceae; genus Aggregatibacter; species Aggregatibacter sp. oral taxon 458. The sequence continues at coordinate 28,830 of NZ_KE952623.1, forward strand.
TTAACGTTATCGACAAGGAGGAGAATTAATGGAAGGTTATACCTTGTTAGGCATTAAGTTAGTCATGGGCATTATTGGTTTAGTGCTGCAAATCAACTTGATGGGAAAAGGCAATTTGGCGCCGACGTCCGCAATGGATCAAGTGCAAAATTATGTGTTAGGCGGTATTATCGGTGGTGTGATTTATAGTGATAGCATCGGCGTATTGCAATTTTCGTTAGTCTTGGTACTTTGGACGTTGCTTATTTTCACCTTGCGGTTTATTAAGAATCATAACCAATTTGTGAAGTCGATCATCGACGGTAAACCGGTTTGGGTGATTTTAAACGGCAAAGTGCAAACCGCAGAATGTATGCGTAATGGCATTTCCGCCCATGATCTAATGTTTAAGTTAAGAGCGGCCGGTGTGTACGAAATTGCCTCGGTAAAACGTGCTGTATTGGAGCAAAATGGTCAGCTTTCCATTATTCAATATGGCGATGAAAGTTTGCGTTATCCGCTTATTGTGGATGGGCAATTAGACTCCGATGTTTTAGACATCATCAACAAAGATGAAGAGTGGGTGAAAGCGCAGCTGGAAGAACAGAAACTGGAACTGAATAAAGTCTATATCGGTGAGTATCTAAACGGTAAGTTAATTACGCATTTGTATGAAAAGGCATAATAAAAATACCTCATAAAAAGACCGCACTTTATGCGTAAATGCTAAAGTGCGGTCTTTTTTTATTTATGGATTTAGTACGTAGCGTGCAACTTGTTGCACGAATGATTAACCCCGATGCGTAATTCACGATTTCGTACGTAGCGTGCATCTTGATGCACGAATGATTAATCTCGATGCCCAATTCATGTAGCGTGCATCTTGATGCACGACCAAACCACGCACGGAACGTTATTTACCCTTTTCGTGCATTCACGATTTCGTACGTAGCGTGCAACTTGTTGCACGCTACGATTTGCGGTCTTTTTTATTTATGGATTTAGGCCGACATCACGGAAATCGCTTTAATTTGCGCATAAACCAGTTGTCCCAGTTGTAACGCTAAATCATGGAACGACCATTTACTGATACTTGCCCAAAGATGTTTTCCGCCAATATCTAGTTTTAAATCCACTCGATTTTCCAGCTCTAAAATCTTAACAATCCGTCCATACAATGTGTTACGAATACTCGATTGTTCTACTTTATTCAAACTAATCGACACATCGGAACTATGAATGCAAATTCGCACATTGTCATTGATCTGCGCCTCAACTTGATTAATCCAAATATTCTGATCGCCAATCGAAAGTGCGGTCATTTTATAAGATGGATTATGCATAAAAACAGGCAAAGAAAGCACCGCACTTTGTTCGTTTTCTTGCTTCCAAGGAAGAAACAGCGGACTTTCCCAAATATTTTCTAACACATCATAAGCTTCCACTTTACCGTTAGTGAGCAACACTACCCGCTCAGCTAAACGCAGTAATTCATCAAGACTGTGAGTGACATATAAAATCGGAATGTTAATTTCTTTCGATAGCCGTTCCAGATAATTCATCAGCTCACGTTTGCGTGGTAAGTCCAAGGCAGAAAGGGGTTCATCCATTAATAAAATTTCCGGATCCGTCAATAACGCCCGACCGATGGCAACCCGTTGTTTTTCACCACCGGATAAGGTTATCGGATAGCGTTTTAACAAATGCCCAATACCGAGCAACTCAACAATATAGTTAAATTCATCTTTACTGGTATTTTTCATGCCATAACGCAAATTGCCATTCACCGTATAATGAGGAAATAAACGGGCATCCTGAAAAACATAGCCAATATTGCGCTGATTGATCGGCACACAAACATTTTCTACCGAATTGAACAATTCACGATCATTTAACGAAATCACGCCTTCATCCGGATTAATCAACCCGCTGACAAGATTAATAAGGGAAGACTTCCCCGAGCCGGACAAACCAAAAAGTGCGGTGACGCCTTGCGATGGAATATCTAAATGCGCTTCTAGGGGTAAAGTACCTAACTGTTTTTTTACATCAATGTGCAGCATCGCTTTGTCCTAATCTTTTTTGCATACGTTTTGCCAACCATTCCGATAACAATAAAGAAATCAGCGATAAAATCACAGCAAAGACACATAATCTGGCCGCTTGTTCTTCTGCCCCCGGTGTTTGAATAAAGGAATACATGGCCAAGGGAATGGTTTGGGTTTCGCCGGCAATATTGGACACAAAGGTGATGGTGGCGCCGAATTCCCCTAAAGAGCGGGCAAAACCGAGTACAATTCCCGCGAGAATACCCGGTAAAGATAACGGTAAGGTAATCGTTAAAAATACCCGCCATGCAGAAGCCCCCAGTGTTCTGGCGGCCTGTTCCAATTTTAAATCAATACTTTCAAGGGAAAGGCGAATGGCACGCACGACCAAAGGGAATGCCACCACCGCAGAAGCTAATACAGCCCCTTTCCAACTAAATCCAAAGGTCAATCCAAACCATTGATATAAATACTTGCCGATAAAACCATTGCGTCCCATGGCAACCAATAAAAGATAACCAATGACAACCGGCGGCAACACCAAAGGCAAGTGAATAATCCCACCCACAATGGATTTGCCATAAAAATCTTTTCGTGCCAAAAGCCATGCCACCCAAACGGCAACAGGCAAACTCCATACCATAGCACTGACCGAAACCTCTAAACTCAAACGAATGGCATCGATTTCTAATGGACTCAAGCCTAATAACACTAGAAACTCTGTAAACAAAATTCAATTCCCTATATAAACAAAGCGTAGCATCATGGCTACGCTTAATGAGTCAAAGTCGGTTTGCTTATTTTACAGAGAAACCATAATCAGCAAATACTTTTTTCGCTTCAGGCGATTCTAAGTATTTCAAGAATGCTTGCGTTTCCGCATTGTTGTGATCTTTTAAAATCGCAACCGGATAATCTGCCGGTTTGTAAGAATCTTGTGGGAACACGCCAATCGCTTTCACTTCTTTGCTCACTTTCGCATCGGTCGCATACACGATACCTAAAGGAGATTCACCACGTTCAACTAAGGCTAATGCCGCACGCACGTCTTTGGCACGAGCTAATTTGTCTTTGACTTGATCCCATAAGTTTAGTTTGGTTAACGCTTCTTCTGCATATTGACCTGCAGGCACGTGTGCCGGGTCACCTACAGACAAATAAGCATCTTTTAATTGGTTGATCCATTCGCCTTTTGCGATATCAACGTTTTGTAATTTGCTGTCTTTTTGTGAGATTAAAACCAGTTCATTACCCACTAATAATTTTTCGGTTTCTTTAACGGTTAACCCTTTTTCTGAAAGGTATTTCATCCATTTTGTGCTGGCTGAAATAAATAAATCGGCAGGCGCACCTTCTTCAATTTGTTTTGCTAAAGTTGAAGAAGACGCAAAAGAAAATACCACTTCTTCTTTCGGATTCACTTTTTTGTAATCTTCTGCCACTTGTTTTAATGAATCGGTCATTGAAGCAGCAGCAAACACAGTCACTTTCGCCTGTGCAGAAAGAGAGAATGCCAAACAAGCTGCCGCTAAACCGGCAGCGATTTTTGAATATTTAAACATAGTAAAAACTCCGTTTTGGTTAGTTAATAAGTTATATATAGCGCAAATTATACAACGAAAATAGAGAAATAAAAGGCGTATAACCCATTATTTAAAAAACAAAATACATCCTAACCTTTCGGAGGTAGGGTTAAACATTCTTATTCTTTTAGAAATATAGTATGATGTGCCGCATACAATCGTCAGCGCAATTTTGAGGAACACGATGAACGGAACAGAAATTTTACTCACTATCAAACTGAAAGAGACCCTTTTCGCCGATCCTAAACGCATCCGTTTATTACAAGAAATTGAAAAATGCGGTTCTATCAATCAAGCGGCTAAAAATGCCAATGTCAGTTATAAAAGTGCTTGGGATCACCTTGAAGCCATGAACCAAATTAGCCCAAAACCGTTGTTAGAACGCAATATTGGTGGGCGAAATGGTGGCGGAACAGCATTAACCGTTTATGCACAACGTTTATTGAAACTCTATGATTTGCTAGAACAAACCCAAGAAAAAGCCTTTGATATTTTGCATGATGAAAAAGTGCCGCTAAACAGTTTGCTCTCTGCCATGGCACGTTTTTCCTTACAAACCAGTGCCAGAAACCAATTTTTCGGCAAAGTACAAGCATTAAGATTTGAAGATATTCACTGTTTTGTTGACATTCTTTTAGAAGATTTTGACAAACCGCTGACTGTCTCTATCACTGAAAAAAGTGCGGTGCGTTTAAAACTTGAATCTGACAAAGAAGTCATGGTGATGTTTAAAGCACCATGGGTCAAAATTACCGCCAATCCGCAAGAGAATTTGCCAAATCAATTTAAAGCCAAGGTCACCTCCATTATTGACAAAGGTGAAGCCGGTGAAGCGATTTTAGTGTTAGAAAGCTCGAACATCGAGTTCTGTGCAACGCTCACAAAAGATCAACATGTGGAAATCAATCAGTCCGTTTGGGCTTCTGTTGATCCGGAACAGGTGATTATTGCGACGCTTTATTAAGGCTGAGATGTAGCAAGTCATCTACTATTCAAAAATTAAACAGGATAAACCTTAAGTTCAATCTAAAATAGTTGTCCTATTCCATTTCACTTGCCCGGTTATTCAGATACAGTTCAAAGTGCGGTTAGATTAAAAAACATTTTGAAAACTGACAGCACTTTCACACTTGAAATTACAAGAATTAGCCAGTGATTTTGATCGTTCTAGTAATGACAAATTGACTACTATTAGTTCCGATTTACTCAAGTTACTCGAGAAAATAGCTTGCTTCGTTATGTGCTGATTTTAGACTTTGGCAAAATCTAAAGTTTTCTATATAAAATGCAGTTGTTTTTTCAAAGCCTAAGAAACAAAGCATCACGATGTGACCAACATCAATTATCCTCCCAACTGCTCAGCAACGTTTCGAAAACTCATCAAAGCCGCTTCGATATTTTCAATGATTTCATCGGCTAGAATATCAGGGGCGGGCAGATTGTCCAAGTCGGTTAAAGAATGGTCTTTCAGCCAGAAAATATCCAAGCTGGTTTTTTCGCGCTGATTGATTTCATCGATACTAAATTTACGCCAGCGTCCGTTGGGATTGTTTTCGGCATGATAGGTTTCTGCGCGTTTTGAACGGTCTTCGGGGCAATAGCAGGTAATGAAATCCTGCAAATCCGCCAACTGCATCGGTTTTTTCTTCAGCGTGTGGTGTACATTGGTGCGATAGTCATACACCCAAACTTCTTGGGTAACGGCTTTTTCCTGCGCAGGACGGTTATCAAAGAACAACACATTTGCTTTCACGCCTTGGGCGTAGAAAATCCCCGTTGGCAGACGCAAAATTGTGTGCAAATCGGTCATCTGCAATAGTTTCTTACGCACGGTTTCGCCAGCGCCGCCTTCAAACAGCACATTATCAGGCACAACCACGGCCGCCCGTCCGTTGTTTTTGAGCATCGTGTAAATATGCTGCAAGAAGTTGACTTGTTTGTTGGAAGTGGTTGCCCAAAAGTCTTGGCGGTTATAGACAAAATCTTCGGTTTCGGCTTCGCCCTCGGCATTGGTAATGGTCATGCTGCTTTTTTTGCCGAACGGCGGATTGGCTAAAACCAAGTCCACTTTGCGTGCGCTTGGTGCAACCAAGGAGTCATCGGAACTAATCGGGCTTTCGCCGTCCATTTCGCCAATGCCGTGTAAAAACAGGTTCATCAAACACAAACGGCGGGTATTGGCGACGATTTCATTGCCGAAAAACGTCCCTTTTTTTAACCGCTCTTTTTGGTCGGTGTTTAGATTGGCGTGTTTTTCCAAATAACTGTATGCCGCCAATAAAAAGCCGCCGGTGCCTGCTGCCGGGTCGGCAATCAGGGTATCCGGCTGCGGGCGGACACATTCGACAATTGCTTGAATCAAAGCGCGCGGCGTAAAGTATTGCCCCGCGCCTGATTTGGTATCTTCGGCATTTTTTTCCAAAATGCCTTCGTAAATATCGCCTTTTACATCCACGCCCAAGCGCGTCCATTTGGTTTCATCAATCATCGCCACCAAACGGGATAATTTGGCAGGGTCTTGGATTTTATTTTGCGCCTTGGCAAAGATTTGCCCAAGCAAGCCTTTACGCATACTTAAATCGCGCAACAAAGCGAGATAATAACTTTCCAATTCCGCGCCTGTGCGGTCGGTCAGACTTTTCCAGTTGTATTCTTCCGGAATGCCGACATCACGATTGTAGGGCGGCTGGCTGTATTCAAACGCCATCTTCAAGAAAATCAGATAGGTAATCTGCTCCAAATAGTCGCCGTAGCTTACGCCGTCATCGCGCAGCATATGGCAGAAACTCCAAACCTTTTGGACGATGGCATTTGAAGTGTGGTTTTGCGTTGTGGTCATGAGTTACTCTTAAATTTTAAAACTCTGCGGTTAAGCAACGGTTAAACAAATTTCATTTTTTAACCTATTGATTATATTGAATATAAATCTATTTTAGTCAAAAAAAAAACTCCAGATAAAGAAACGGTTAAACAAATTAGCTCCACACAGGAATATATTTTTTCGCTTTAGAACCGGCTTCTTCATCAAAAATCTTGATAAACCCCTTTTCTTGTGCTTCTTTGATAATTTTGCTAATCATCGCACTACTTACGGCATTACCAAAGCGTTCCCTCAAACTGGCATTACTCATTTGTTCACGATTGGCATATTTAAATACACAGTGCCAGTAACAAGCACGCAGGCGTTCTTCCTTTGTAATATCCGAGAAAGGGCGATAGGTGAATAATGTCGCTTTTGTATAATTTCCCAAATCTTCAAAAAGCGGTGCAGGCATCTGATTGAGTTCGATTTGCAAAATGACTTTATCAATACCTGTGCCACGCTCTTCACAAATATCGAGTCTACGCATCAGTGCTGCCAAATGCTCATTGCGACTACATGGCGGCTTATCCATAAAGCGTTCGACTTCGATTAAGGGTGAACCTGTATTGGTGATTTCCAACCGATGAGAAAAAATTTCGATCATAGGTGAAGTGCCGGAGATATTGAAATCCTGATGAATCAGAGCATTAGCTACCAATTCACGTAATGCGATTTCAGGATAAGCATTCATCTCTTTGCGAAAGGTCAAACCGATTTCTTCGTAAGAAGGCAGTAATGCTTTAACACTTTGCATAATCTGTTCAAAATCAACTGCATATCCTGCCAAACTATTAATTTCTTTTTCGGTAGTAAATTTATTATTACCTTGGTAACGAATAATCCTCATCGCTTTTTTCGCCAAATGGTCAAAATCAGAAAGGCGTTTAGCAAATAAAATCGCCCCCAGATTGGTAATATCCCAAACACCGGCATTCTCGACAATCAATTTATCATCTTGCAATTTCGCCAAAATTCCCTGTTGCGTATCGGATAAGGGCTGTTTGGTCATATCAAAATATTTTACAAAATCGAGCAATTGAAGAACTTTTTCTCCACTAACGGATTTGAGTGCAATCTGCTTTTCAAAGGGAACTCGGTCTAAAACCCGCCACAATTCCCGCTCTTTTTCTGAAAAATCGCGTAGTTTTTTGGTATAAGAACCGATACGGATATATTCCGTTCCGTCAAACCTTACCGGTTTATGCATGGCGGCTTGAATTTCCAAAATCACCATTTCAAAATCTTGATATTCAAATTCCCAAAAATGGAAATCAATTTTCGGCTCAAGTTTTTGCAGCAACCAACTTTCCAGCTCTTGCTGTTTATGTTTCGTTGCAGAAGGTTTGAAATCTGTCCCTACGATTTCATGATTGACATCTTCCACACCCCAAACCATATAAGCAGACACTTTACCCAGTAACGCGGCACTATTGGAAAGTGCGGAAATATCCTCCCCAATCATCTTCGGGTCTTTATTATTGGTTTTAAACTCAACCCATTCATTTTCTTTGGGTAACTTAATCAGTTCATCAGCTAAATACTGTAATTGGTGTATCTCTTTATGGTTCATTTACGTTCTCTTTAATGTGGTAGGCTACCTGTCGGTTAAGCAATGGTTAAACAAATGAAAATATTTAACACATTGAATTATATAAATAATTTATTTAATACACAGCCAAAAATAAGCCCGTAGTTAAGCAACGGTTAAACAAATTGTTATTCCCTCAATTCCCCCGAAAACGCAGCTTTCAGTACCGCCTGTTTGAGCAGCTCGGCTTGTTTGAGTTGTTTGGCAAGTTCGGCGGCGAGTTGGTCGCAGGCAGTGAGTTTGCTTTCTAAAATGGCAACGATTTGGGTTTGTTCGGCTAGAGAGCAAACTGGAATCGGCAAATTTCTGCAAATTTCCAAAGTTAAATTATGTTGTCCAGCAGTTGTTTTAGCTTGAGATGACATGAGTTTTATAGTCTTTTCTGCTAATAAATAATTTGCCAAAAATTTAGAATGAACAAATATTGAACGATAAATAACTATTGCTTGGTTTATATTCCATTCAGGATAATCATCTGGAACTAAAGAAACCTTACCTAGCGGAGGACCAACAATGTTCATTAAGATATCATTTGGATAGACTTTTGAACGATTTAGGAAATTATTATGTGTTTCTTTTGAAACAAAAGTAGGTTCTATTGTGAAATCCAGCTTCCCATTTTTAGTTAAATTATAAACTTTTAAAAAAGGAACCTCGCCACTTTTCATAAATAGTTCATTCTTAGGAGGAGTTGTACCTTTGGTAATAAAATCACAAATAGATTCTGCTTCTGTTAATAGCCAATTTTCAGGCAATTCACTATCTTTAGAGAGTATATTTACTCTCGATAATGAGCTAGGTTTACTCGGTTTTTTCCCTTCTTTTCCATTCTGTTCCCATTGGCTGACGGCTGTTTGCCAGTCAGCAAGCTGTTGGGCGTGGTGTTGTTCGCGGATCGTCTGAATTTGGGTGAGCAGTTCGTTTTCAGACGGCAAGGTGTCTGCGTGCTTGCTACGCCATTCTTTGGTGAGTTCGCCGTTAAAGGCGTTTTTGAGCAGGGATTGGCGGTATTGTTGGATTTGCTGCGCTGCGGTTTTCAGACGACCTATGCCTTCGTCGATTTCGCCAAACAGGCTTTCGATTTTATTGACGATGGCTTGTTGGGTTTCTTTGCTGGTTGGGTAAACAATCGGTAATTTTTTTAATGTAGGGCTAGAAACTTGTTGAAACGTTGTACCAGTGCTATTTTTTAAAAGATATGCCTCACTATTCATTAAAGAATACCAAATAAATTTAGCTTCAACGTTTGCATTAACTTCAATTCCTGCAACACCGCGTCCCAAACAATAAACCTTATCGCTTAAATTCAAGCGTCCAATTGTTGCTCGAATGCAGATAATAATGTCATTGGTCTTGCTTAATTTAGTAGCTTCGTTGGTATATTGTTTAGGAGATGGATATATATTGCCCAAATCACTTGCACCGCCAATTAGCAGATAACCTTCTTTTTCTTTGTTGTAAGATTTTCCGTTTGGAGATTGCCCCATTTTTACAATAGAAATCTCCCCCAAAGTCGTTTTTTCCCACCCTTCAGGCAATTGCTGTTCTGCGGTCATTGTTATGCTGTCCATTGTCGGTTAATCTCGTTTAATAGGGTGTTAAAGTCTTGGTCGTTGGCGGCAATTTCACTCAATACATCATAGGCTTGCCCCAATCCACCGTGTTGGTTGAACGGGGTAAGTTCAAAGTCGTTCCTGTCGATGGCAAAGGAAGTGATGATGTGGTCACGAATCATGGTCAGCCATTGCATTTGTTCTTCAGTCAGCGGTTTGTCAGCGCGGGCGTTGTGTTCAAACGTCCATGTTTGGAAGTTTTTACGCACGGTTTTGCTAAACGGGGTGATTTTGCCATCAATGCCAATCACTCGGCGAACAAGGCTGACTAAGGCGGTGAGTTCGCTTTCTGCCTGTTCGCTGACGTTATCCAAACGCGCGTACGCCTGCCAAATATGAGTAAATGCCAATTTCGGTTTGGCTTTTTTGATGGCGGCTGCCAGCTCTTTAATCATCGCAAGGCTCAAGGCTTGGCGTTGATAAGGCTGATTATAGAAAATCTGCAAGGCGGTGATTTCGTCTTTGTTACTGCGTATCCATTCGGCAAAATCTTGGGTCAGGGTTTCATCATTTTCCGCCCAGCCTGCGTGGATGACTTCATCAATCTCGGCGTCAATTTTCTGCTCGTTTTGTTTGCGGATGTCGTCCAATGTGGTGATGAGTTCCATGGAAAGCGGACGTGCGGCGGCTTTGACGCGTTGTTTTTGTATCTGTAAAACGGTTTTTTCAGACGGCATCTCATCAATGGAAATACCTTCTTGTTCGCAGGCTGCCTGATGAATTTCGTCGGCATTGATGGCATGAAACAGGTCTTTGACCAATTGCGGTAATGGGACGCCGCCTGTGATGACGGTAATCTGCTGCTGTTGTTCGTTATCCAGCTGTTTGTTTAAACGGGCAAGGCGCGCCGCCAGTGAGCTGATGCTGTCGCTATCATATGCGCCGCCGAAGACGACGGCTTTTCCTAAATCGGAAAAGCTGACCGAACGTTTGGTGTCTAATTGTTGGCTTGCCGTTTTGAGCGATTTTGTAACGCCAATCGCATCGACAATCACATAATGGGTTTTGGCTGATGATGCGGATGGGCTGACTTTTTGTAAGCCTTCTTTATCAAGCGTGCGTGTGCCGCGCCCTTTCATTTGCTCGAAATAATTGCGGCTTTTAACATCGCGCATAAACAGCAGGCATTCGAGCGGGCGGACATCCGTTCCCGTGGCAATCATATCGACGGTAACGGCAATGCGTGGGTTGTAGCTGTTGCGGAAATTCGCTAAGACGGTTTTGGGTTCTTCGCCTTGTTCGATGATTTCGCCGTTCTCTCCCACAATATCGTCTTTGGCTTTGTAAGTGATTTTTTTGCAAAATTCGTTGCCTTGCCCGAACTCTTCCCGCACCATTTTGATGATGTCGTCGGCGTGGCTGTCGTTTTTAGCAAAAATCAAGGTTTTGGGTACTTCTTGACGATTTGGGAACATTACGGGCAAATGGTCGCGGAAAGTACGGATAATGGTGCGGATTTGGCTTGGATTGACAACATCCCTGTCGAGTTGCTTGGCGGTATAGTCTTCATCGCTATCTTGCTGCTGCCAGCGTTTACGGCGTGTGGTGCGCTCGCGGTGTTCGACCAGCTCTTCGGCTTTGAATTTTCCGCCTTCAAGGCTGATTTTGGTATTGATCAGATAGACCTCATTGCCTACGTTTACGCCATCGGCTACGGCTTGTTCGTGGCTGTATTCGCTGACGACATTTTGATTGAAAAAGCCAAAAGTGCGGTTATCCGGTGTGGCAGTTAAGCCAATCAGATAGGCATCAAAATAATCCAACACTTGCCGCCAAAGGTTGTAAATGGAGCGATGGCATTCGTCGATAAAGATAAAATCGAAAAATTCGGGTGGCAGATCCGGTTGATAGGCAACGGGCAATGGTTCTTTTAAGCGGTTTTCCCATTCTTCTAATTCCATGCTGTCATCCGGTATCGCCAGATCTTCCCCTTTTAATAGGGAATACATGCGCTGAATGGTACAAATGCAGACTTCTACGCCGTTGGGAATGTGCGGCGATTTAATGACTTGAGCGTTGTAGAGTTCGGTAAATTTGCGGTTGTCGTCAGACGGGGTAAAAACCAACATTTCCTGCTCGGCCTGTTCGCCCAAGTTGACGGTGTCGACTAAAAACAAAATGCGGCGTTTGCCTGTGTATTTGAGCAAGCGATACATAATGCTGATGGCGGTATAGGTTTTGCCTGCGCCTGTGGCCATCTGAATCAAGGCGCGCGGCAAATCTTTTGCCAAAGAATCTTGCATATTTTCTATGGCGGTTAATTGGCAATCGCGCAAACCAAGTTCAGCCGCAGACAGATGATTGGGATTGAGTGGCGGTATCGCCTTGAGTTTGGCACGCAGAGTGTTTTTGCCTTCGTTTGCCCATTTTTGCAATGTTTCAGGACGATGAAAATGAAATACTTCACGGGCACGCGGGGCTGGATCGTTACGGTTGGTAAAGCGTGTTACTACACCCGTGCTTTCATATAAAAAGGCAATCTCTGCTTGCGGAATATGCTTGAGTTTGCTGTCGGCATAACGAGCACTTTGCTCCTCAACCATATTGAGCTTATGGCCAAAGTTTTCTTCTTTGGCTTCAATAATGGCAACTGGCTCTCCATCAACAAATAACAGATAATCTACCGGACCGCTGTCGGTTAGATATTCACGCACCGCCACGCCCAAACTGCTGTTGCGATTAAAGTTCTTCACCGACTGTACCGCCCAACCCGACTGCTCCAGTTTTTGATCGATGATGTCGCGGGCTTGTTGTTCGGGGTGTTGATTGTAGGTTACCTGTTTGTCCATAGATATTTCCTAGATGGTGAGTTAAATCAAAAACAATCTTCAATTACTAGGTTTAATGATTTTAGTAAAATATTTTACAGCATCAATATAAAATTCCTATCGAAATCTTAAAATAGTGTTCAGACAGCGCTCTATTATTCACAAATTCTGAACAATAAAGTCCATCTTTAGAAATATTACATTTCTATAAGTTTCCCATAAAATAACCGCACTTTAATTAGTCGACCAGATAACACACAGGAGATTTATATACAACAACGTATCTAAATCCCACGAAACGGCATTAAATTGGTGGCCATGCTTTTCCTCCTGAAAACGTTGAGGAAACCCAACAATATCCACACCAGTGTAGTTGTTCATCTGGGCGGCGGAGTGAAAGAATAAACCGCCAGACTTTATGTGGGTAAACTTGCCGAAGCAAGTTTTTTCAGTGACTTATGATGCTAGCGAGCAAGGAGAAAGCTGTGGCGAACCGTGTTTTTTGGAAAGCCCATCGGCCCGTGTGGCAGACATTAGCTACATAATTGATTATTTCAATAACTAACCTTAAGAGGATAATAATCGCATTGGTGCACTTGGTGTTTGTACGGGTAGTTTATTGTGGGCAATGCGATTAAGAAACTAGTGGGTTTCTTTAAGGGAAATCCCTAATTATTATGGCTATCTTTTATGATACAGCCCTATTTTTCTAAGAAAAAGTCACATTCAAATAAACAATTGCTCAATGAATTTATTAAGAATATTTAATTTTTGAGGGAACAAAATTTACAACGTAATTTCATCAATGGATTTACCGAAACTCGGTACAAACACCTGCAAAAAATAATCCATTTCGGGGCTTTGCCATTGATCCATCAATTTTTCTAACCGCACTTTTGCCGATTTAAATTCCTGGTTGCCGTTTTCCAGCTCAAATTTCACCTTTATATAAGCGCAAATTAAATCCGCCTGTTTCACAATGTGCTTTTCTTCCTCTGCAAAACATTGATTATCCAAATAAGGTAAAAAATCGGCTTGTAATGCTTCCGGCAGTAAACTCATTAAATGCAATTCAGCCGCTGTTTCAATTTGTTTATAGGCGTGCGTGATCTCTTCATTGAAATATTTGATTGGTGTAGGCAAATCGCCGGTGAAAATTTCTGAGGTGTCGTGATACATCGCCATGACAGCAATTCGATCCGCGTTGAGTTGGGCACCGTAAAAACGGTTTTTAATGAGTGCTAATGCATGGGCAACAAAAGCCACCTGCAAGCTGTGTTCCGCCAAATTTTCTCGTTCAATATTGCGCATGAGCGACCAGCGCTGAATCAATCTGAGACGATCCAAACAGGCAAAAAAATGACTGGTTTTAACTTGTTCCATGCCACCACCTATTAATTAAGGGTATATTCTTCGATAACCACCGGAATGTTATACACTTGGCCCAAGCGGGAAATCTCAACCTGAACCCGTGTATTCGGACGCACATCCGCGATAAGTTTCATCATTTCTGCCGGTGAACGTGCCTCGACCTCATTGATTTTCAGAATAATATCGCCTGCCTGTAACCCGGCTTTTGCTGCCGGGCTATTCGGAATAATGCTGGTGATCAGCACACCTTGCGAAGATGCGCCTTGCCCGTTGCTAAATAAAATATCCGTTTGTACACCGAAATACCCCCGAATAACACGTCCATCACGAATAATTTTTTTCATAACGTCGTTTGCCAAATCAATGGGAATGGCAAAATTTAGCCCTTCTGCAATTTCATTGGCGGTTTTACCAATACTTAAGGTGCTGATACCCAATAGCTCACCGGCAGAATTAATTAGCGCACCACCGGAGTTACCTCGGTTAATGGAGGCGTCAGTTTGGATAAAGTTTTGGCGCCCCAGCGCTTCACCGACCGCACTACGCCCTACCGCACTAACAATCCCTTGCGACACACTTTGCCCCAAATTGTATGGATTACCAATGGCCAGCGCCACATCCCCCACATGCACAGGGCGGTTTGGGTTTTGTGGAATCGTAGATAAATTGTCCGCTTTGATTTTTAACACGGCTAAATCCGTTAATGCATCCGAACCAATGAGTGCCGCATCAAAAATGTTACCGTTTTGCAATGCCACCACAATTTGATCGGCATTTTGAATCACGTGCTTATTAGTCAGAATGTAGCCGTCTTTCGACATGATCACGCCGGACCCCAAGTTATTCACTTGGAACTGAGAGGAAGAGGAAGTAAAGGCTTGATTATAAACATTCACCACGGCAGGCGAGGCAATACGCACAGCATCCCGATAAGAAGCAACATCATGTTGAGATTCGGTGATTTTAGGCATGACATACAAAATCACGGCAGCGGAAGCCAAGCCGATAATCGCCGAATGAAAAAGTTTCTTTAGCATCAGTTCCTCATTTTTTTATATAAATTAATTTGAGATCGTCGCCGACAGGCTCGCAAGATTGTAGTTGCCATAAAGGCGCATCGGCAAGTTGCGTTAAATTAGGTAAATGGCATAAATCTCTAGCTTGATCGCCTAGTAATTTTGGCGCCATGTAAATAATCAGTTCATCCACCAGATTTTCAGCAATTAATGCACCTGCCAACGTCGCGCCCGCTTCCACCCAAAGGGTGTTAATTTGGCGTTTGCCTAACTCTGCCATCAATGCCTGCAAGCGCGTTTCGCCTTGATTTCGGTCTAATTGTAAGTACTCGGTAAAGACCGGAAAGCCAGTAAGCGGATAATTATCTTCGCCCACCAACCAAACCGGTGATTCCGTTGAAAACACCTTAAAATCCGACCGCACTTTGTGAGAGGAATCCAAAATCACACGCACCGGTTGGCGTAATTTTTCTTGGGCATAACCGGCTTTTACGTCAGACGGTAATTCTTCCCAACGCACATTTAAGCTGGGATCATCCGCCAGTACTGTTTGTGAAGTCGATAAGATTGCGGAAGCCTTGGCGCGATATTGCTGCACATCCGCCCTGGCCTGCGCGCTGGTAATCCATTTACTTTCGCCACTTGCCATGGCGGTTTTGCCGTCAATACTCATGGCCAGTTTTAACTGCACGAAAGGCTTGCCGGTACGCATGCGTTTCAAAAAACCTTTGTTTAGCTGTTCGGCATTTTCTTCTAATAATCCCACCGCACTTTGAATGCCTGCATCGCTTAAAATCTGTAGCCCTTTACCGGCAACTTGTGGGTTCGGATCGCACATCGCCGCAATCACTTTACTCACGCCGGCTTCAACCAAGCCTTTCGCACAAGGCGGCGTACGGCCAAAATGAGAACAAGGCTCTAAGGTGACATAGGCGGTTGCGCCACGTGCCTTTTCCCCAGCTTCACGTAATGCCATCACTTCCGCATGCGGCTCACCGGCTTTCGCATGAAACCCTTTGCCGACCACCTTGCCATCTTTCACCAAAACACAACCCACGGAAGGATTTGGCGTTGTGGTGAACTCGCCCTGTTTGGCTAAATCAAGCGCCAGTTGCATAAAAGCAACATCTTGCGGGCTAAATGGTTCGTTCATCAATGATCCTTTAAGTTTTCGATTTCTTGGCTAAATTCGTTGATATTATCAAAACTCAAATAGACAGAGGCAAAACGGATATACGCCACTTTATCTAAATTCTTTAATTCTTCCATCACTAACGTGCCCACCAATTTACTCGGCACTTCGCGCTCACCGGTCGCACGCAATTTATGAATAATACGGCTAATGGCTTTTTCCACATCGTCCGCACTCACAGGGCGTTTTTCCAAGGCATGCTGAATACCACGACGTAATTTATCTTCATTAAATGGCTCACGATTGCCGTTATTTTTAATCACTTTCGGCACAATCAATTCTGCCGTTTCAAAGGTCGTAAAACGTTCGTGACACTGACCGCACTCTCTGCGGCGACGCACCTGAAAACCGTCAGAAACCAAACGACTGTCGATTACCTTGGTTTCTTCTGTCGAACAAAAAGGACAACGCATACTTGTCTCCCATCATAAATAGCGAAAAAAACAACCGCACTTTGGCGTAAATAGCGCAGTTATTTTACAAATTATTTGCACAAAGTGCGGTATAAAAAACCAAAAATTATAAGTCTTACTTCAAGACAATCGTTTATAGCAAACGCAAGTAAACCGTGATTTCTTCCCGATCGTGATACAGGTGTTTTGCCTGTAACTGGAATTTTAACCCTTGTTGGGACAATTTATCCGCAATAAATTGCAGACATTGTTGTACTTCCGTATAGCGTTTTTTCATCGGTAGCTTCAAATTAAAGATCATGCTGTGACACCAACCGTTCAACAGCCATTTCACCATTAACTCGGCAATTCGGCTTGGCTGCTCTACCATGTCACACACCAGCCAATCAATTTTACGTCGTTTCGGCGGCTGAAACTTAAAACCGTCTTCCGCGCAATGCTCAATGCGCCCCGTATCATGCAGACTGGCTGCCATTTTGCCGTGATCGACAGCATATACAAATAAACCACGTTTCACTAACTGATATGTCCAACCGCCCGGACAAGCACCGAGATCAACGGCATACATGGTTTCGTTAAGCAATTCCGCTTCTTTTTGGCGCGGAATAAAATTCAAAATGGCTTCTTCCAATTTTAATGTCGAACGGCTTGGCGCATCGGCAGGGAATTTTAAACGTTGAATGCCCATTAAGTGTGCAGCATGATTGTGATTGTAAGAGTAGCCCACATAACACGCATTATTTTGTAAGAAAAAAACATGCAATGTCAGACCGCACTTTAGGTGATTTTTGGCACTCAGCCAGCCTTGCTTTTTCAATGCTTGGCGCAGTGGCACAGTGAATTTACGGCAAAATCCCAGTAATTCTTTCGCTTCGTTCGTATCGGCGGTTTCTACCCATAATTCATTGCTGTTTTTTAATGGAATGGTCTCTGCAATCTGTTGATATTGTTGAAGAATCGGGGTAATGCGATCCTGTTGCGGTAAATCCGTCAGCAAATCGGAAACCACGATCATTTGACGCGCAAAAATCAGCTGTTGAAAGGGCAATTCTCGCGCTAATAAATCCGCCTCACCGGGCTGATAACATTCAAAAATCACATAGCCGCTGTTTTCGGTAACACGGGCAAAGCCAAAGACGCCTTTTTCTGCTGCTTTATCGGTGATTTCTGCCGCCAACTCGCGCTCAAATCCCATCCGACAATATAATGCCAACTTATTCATTTTCTTGTTTATTTTCTTCTTGATTAATGGTTTGAATGATCCAGGAACGAAACGCCACAATGCGCTCATCATTACTGTTATCTAAATGATTGACCACATAAAAGGATTTCGGATCCCGCAAATGGGTATCAAATACCGGTTGTAAATTGCCGTTGTCCAACTCTTGTTGCGCTAAAAGTCGATTGGCAAGCACGATGCCTTGTTCATGAACTGCCGCTTGCAATGCCATGAACGTATGGCTAAAGATTGGGCCTTGCTGAATATTCAATTCTTCCAATGCCAAATAATTTGCCATATGTTGCCAATTATCGCGGGTATGAATGTGCAACAAGGTATGCTGTTTTAAATCCTGCGGCTGATGAATCGGCTTTTGTGCCAATAACTTCGGTGAGGCGAGAATGAGCAAATCTTCTTCCACCAAGGGATCCACTTGTAAGTTATCCCAGTTGCCTTTGCCGTAATAAATCGCTATATCAATATCTTGGCTGAGCAGACCTTCATCTTGATCGACCCCTTTTAAGCGCACTTCAATGTCGGGATACAATTTATTAAATTCGCTCAAACGTGGCACTAACCACTGAATACCGAAGGTTTGCGGCACGCTGATGGTTAAATGTTTATCATTTTTTAAGGCCAGCAATTTATCCGTTGCCTCAACCAATCGGTGTAGGATTTTCGTGATGTCGGCATAATAGGCTTTGCCAAAATCCGTTAATTCCAGCGCACGATTTTTGCGTTTAAATAATGCAACGCCTAAGAAATCTTCTAGTAGTTTGATTTGATGGCTAATTGCCGCTTGCGTCACAAACAATTCATCTGCCGCTTTTGTGAAACTTAAAAATCGGGCGGCAGATTCAAATGCTTTGAGCGAATTTAAAGGTGGCAAACGTTTATACATAGTATTTCTCAGTGATTCATTTTTTAGAAAACAATCAGATTATTTTTTTTAATCAGTTTGATAAAAAAATCTCTTTTGCCCATTATGCGCATTCTACTTAGAATGAAACCATACTTAAATCGTGATTTCTTCTTTGTTAAGATTTTCAATTAAGTATGATGTTGTGTTTGCATATTGTTTGGTTTTTCCAAACGTGAGTAACGAAAGTTACACTTTCTTTTCATTTCCTGTATATTCGGCCATTTTCGCCAGACACCGCTCCGCAAAAGAGCGGTGTTTTTTATGCAAAATTCTACCATAGTTAGCCGTTTATTTCTTGCGCCAGTTCACAAAACGCCAAAAACAATGCCGTTATTATTTCAAAAATTCAGTGATTTTTATGATGAAAATATTTTCAATCCAAATGGAATGGTGTAGATTAAAAACGATTTAATCGAAATATATTAAGGAAATAGCATGTCAGACTTACTTGATTGGAAAAATCTCGGATTCAGTTATATCAAAACAGATTATCGTTTTATCGCCTGTTGGAAAGACGGCAAATGGGACAACGGTGAATTAACGACAGATAGCACATTACATATTCACGAAGGTTCTACAGCACTGCATTACGGACAACAATGTTTTGAAGGCTTAAAAGCGTACCGTTGCAAAGACGGCTCCATCAACCTTTTCCGTCCGGATCAAAATGCGAAACGTATGCAAAACACCTGTGATCGCCTGTTAATGCCACAAGTGCCAACAGAATTATTTATTCGCGCCTGTAAAGAAGTGGTGAAAGCTAACGAAAAATGGGTAGCTCCTTATGGCACCGGTGCCACACTTTATTTGCGTCCATTTGTTATTGGCGTTGGCGAAAATATCGGCGTACGCCCTGCACCAGAATACCTTTTCTGTGTGTTCTGTTGTCCGGTTGGTGCTTATTTCAAAGGTGGCATGAAACCGTCTAATTTCTTGGTAACTGATTATGACCGAGCAGCACCGCATGGCACCGGTGGCGTCAAAGTCGGCGGAAACTACGCTGCAAGCCTATTACCACATGAACTTGCCGCAAAACGCCAATTTGCCGATGCCATTTATCTTGATCCGAAAACCCATACCAAAATTGAAGAGGTGGGCGCGGCAAACTTCTTCGGCATTACGCGCGATAATAAATTTATCACACCACGTTCAGACTCCATTTTGCCAAGTATTACCAAATATTCTTTGCTTCACTTAGCCAAAGAACGTTTAGGTATGGAAACCATTGAAGGTGATGTCTATATCAATGAACTCGATAAATTCGCCGAAGCAGGCGCTTGCGGAACCGCCGCGGTTATTTCACCTATCGGCGGCATTCAATATGGCGATGACTTCCATGTGTTCTATTCAGAAACCGAAGTCGGCCCAATTACTAAACGTCTTTACGATGAACTCACTGGTATTCAATTTGGCGATGTCGAAGCGCCGGAAGGCTGGATTGTGAAAGTCGAGTAGTGAGATATTAAAAAATACCGAAAAGAAAAAGTGCGGTGGATTTAAAACTATTTTAAAAATCCACCGCACTTTTTTGTTTGTTACTCGAAAGTTCAATTAGCTCATGCGATAGTTCGGGGCTTCTTTGGTGATGGTAACATCATGCACGTGGCTTTCTTTAATGCCTGCACCACTAATACGCACAAACTGGGCTTTTGTGCGTAAGTCATCAATGGTGGCACAGCCGGTTAAGCCCATGCAAGAACGCAATCCGCCCATTTGTTGGTGAATGATTTCTTTGAGCAAGCCTTTATAAGGAATACGGCCTTCAATGCCTTCCGGCACTAATTTGTCGGCAGCGTTATCGGATTGGAAATAACGGTCGCTTGAGCCTTTCGCCATGGCGCCAAGAGAGCCCATGCCACGATAAGATTTGAACGCACGACCTTGATACAATTCAATTTCGCCCGGTGCTTCTTCTGTACCGGCAAACATAGAACCGACCATGACGCAACTGGCGCCTGCCGCAAGTGCTTTCGCAATGTCGCCGGAGTAACGGATACCGCCGTCGGCAATGACCGGAATACCGCGATCTTTTAAGGCTTCAGCCGCATCAGAAATGGCGGTAATTTGTGGCACGCCCACGCCGGTGACAATACGGGTGGTACAAATAGAGCCAGGGCCAATCCCCACTTTGACTGCACTAGCACCGGCGTCAGCCAAGGCGAGCGCGCCTTCTGCAGTGGCGACGTTACCGGCAACAATCGGTAGATTCGGGTATTTTGCGCGTGTTTCACGTACACGTTGTAATACGCCTTCGGAATGTCCGTGAGAAGAGTCGATTAATAAGACATCGACGCCTGCTTTGACTAAGGCATCAATGCGTTCTTCGTTGCCTGGGCCTGCGCCAACCGCTGCGCCTACGCGTAAACGGCCGAATTCGTCTTTACAGGCATTCGGTTTTTGTTCTGCTTTTTGATAGTCCTTTAAGGTAATCATGCCTTTTAATTTGAAGTTATTATCAACAATTAACACTTTCTCTACGCGATGTTCGTGCATTAATTGGAAAATTTCTTCACGTTTTGCCCCTTCTTTGGCGGTGACAAGGCGAGACTTCGGTGTCATGAAATCGGCAACGGTTTTGTTTAGATCTGAAACAAAGCGGGTATCACGACCGGTGATAATACCGACCAAATTACCTTCAGCATCGACAACCGGATAGCCGGCAAAGCCATTTTTCTGTGCAATGGCTTTTAATTCACTGATGGTTAATGTGGGTGTTACCGTAATGGGATCGGAAACCACACCACTTTCAAATTTTTTCACTTTACGCACACGATCCACTTGGCGTTCAATGGACATATTTTTATGAATAAAGCCAATACCGCCTTCTTGTGCAAGGGAAATAGCTAATTTCGTTTCGGTTACCGTATCCATTGCCGCTGACAACATAGGAATGTTCAAACGAATTGTTGAGGTTAATTGAGTAGAAAGGTTAGCAGTGTTCGGTAACACAGTGGAGTGAGCTGGAACAAGAAGAACGTCGTCAAATGTGAGTGCTTCTTTTAAAATGCGTAATGCCATTGCAATATCTCTCTTTAAGTTAAAATGATGAAAAAATATTGCGGGCGGATTATACAGATCCATCCTGTATTTGAAAAGAAAAAATGATAAAAAATTTGCTTTTTTAGCGTATGATAACGGCTATTCAAACGCTGAAAAACAGGAAGAATTTATGGCGAAATTATTAGAATTACTGACAAGCGAGGTGGAAAATTCATTGGAAAATTTGACCGCACTTTTAGCTTGCAGCAAAGAGGAATTATTCGCAGAAGTGCGCCAGATGGAGCAACAAGGACTGCATTTTACACTAGAAAACGAGCATCTTTATGTGATCCCCGAATTACCTTTATTAAATGAAAAACGTCTAGCGGAGGCGTTAAAGCCTTATCATGTGGTGGTTAAACCGGTCATTTCTTCAACCAATCAATATTTATTAGAGAATGTTGCTCACCTTCAAAAAGGGGATCTTTGCTTGGCTGAATATCAAACCGCCGGGCGTGGTCGTCGTGGGCGACAATGGATTTCGCCTTTTGCCGGGCAAATTATCATGAGTTTTTACTGGCAATTGGATCCTCGTAAACCTTTAGATGGATTAAGTACCGTGATTGGCTTGGCGATTGTGCAGGCGTTGGTTGAATTGGACATGTACGGATTTCAAGTCAAATGGCCGAATGATATTTTGGTCAATGAGCGAAAACTTGCCGGCATTTTGGTAGAAATTGTAAACCGACCGAATGGTAAACTCAATTTGGTCGTTGGCATTGGCATGAATGTTTCTCTTGGGCAAGAAAAACAAATCGATCAACCTTGGGCAGAGTTGACGGAATTTTTCCCACATATTGATCGTGAGAAATTGATCATACAAATGGTCAATACCATTTATCGTTATTTAGCGCGTTTTGAACAGCACGGCATTGATGCGGAAATGCAACAACAATGGCTGGAATATGATGCCTATCTAGGTACTGAAGTGAATGTGATAAGCGAAAAAAGCACCATTTCAGGTATTGAACAGGGGATTAATGCACAAGGTCATTTATGTCTCATGACAGAAAAGGGTGTGCAATATTTTAATGCGGGTGAAGTCTCGTTACGGAAAAAGTAAAAGGTGATGAAAAAGCACCTTAGCAAAGGTTAATTCGTTAAGGTGCCATATTTAATGGAATTATTTTCTGTTATTTCGTGGCGGCTTTCATGCTGCGAACAAACTCAGCGAGCTCCGTTAAACATTGGGCATGATTTTCTAAATTTCGCTCAATGATTTTTACGGTTGCTGAACCGGAAATCGCACCGGCTGCACCAAGTTGTAATGCCTCTTTTACTTGCGATGGTTGAGCAATGCCGAAACCTTGCAGAATCGGTGGGGCATGGTGAGCCTTGAGTTGTTCAACAAGGGTATCTAAGTTAGCCGCATGCGCTTGGTTTTCTGCGCTGGTCACGCCGGCACGAGAAACCAAATAAGTATAGCCCTCGCTATTTTCAGCCACACCTTGCACCGTTTTGGCATCCGCATTCGGCGGACAAATAAAGACGGGCTGAACACTGTATTTTTTGGCTGCTTGGACATAGTCTTCTTTTGCCAATAATGGAATGTCTGCCACTAAAACGGCATCCACACCGACTTCCGCACAACGTTGATAAAAATTATCCAAGCCTTTGGCAAAAATTAAATTCGCGCAAAGCAACAGGCTAATGGGAATCTCCGGATATTTTGACCGCACTTTGGCAAGCAATTTAAAACTGTCTTCCGTGCTATGCCCGGCGTTAAGCGCACGATTATTGGCGGCTTGAATTACCGGACCATCCAATAAAGGGTCAGAAAAGGGAAAGCCCAACTCTAGGGCATCTGCGCCGTTATCCACGAGGGTACAAATAATCTCAAAAGAACGATCAAAGGTTGGATCGCATAAGGTAACGAAAGGAACAAATGCACCTTCCTTTTTTGCGCTTAACTGGGCAAAGGTCGTTTCAAAACGGCTCATGATTGCATTCCTTTTTCGTTTAAAATTTTATCTACGGTGAAAATGTCTTTATCGCCACGACCGGATAAATTCACCACCACAATTTGTTCTTTATTCGGCTCCTGATGAATCATTTTTAACGCCTGCGCCAACGCGTGAGAGCTTTCCAATGCTGGAATAATGCCTTCATGTTTTGCAAGTGCTTGGAACGCATTTAAGGCTTCGTCATCGGTAATGCTTGGGTATTCTGCGCGACCAATACTTTGCAAATAGGCGTGTTGCGGGCCGACAGAAGGGAAGTCTAGCCCCGCAGAAATCGAGTAGGATTCTTTCACTTGTCCGTCTTCTGTTTGCATTAACGGCGATTTCATCCCGAAATAAACACCCACTTTCGCATGGCCTAACGGCGCGCCGTGTTCACCGCTTTCAATGCCGTGACCGGCAGGTTCTACGCCAATTAGACGCACATTCGGTTCATCAATGAAATCCGTAAACATACCGATAGCGTTTGAGCCGCCGCCTACCGCCGCAATCACGGCATCCGGTAAACGACCTTCTTTTTCTAAGATTTGACGTTTGGTTTCTTCGCCAATCATTTTTTGGAATTCGCGTACAATGGTTGGGAAGGGGTGAGGGCCTGCCGCCGTACCCAATAAATAATGGGTGGTTTCATAATTTGCCGACCAATCACGCATGGCTTCACAACACGCATCTTTTAAGGAACAGGAACCTTTTTGTACAGGTACCACTTCAGCGCCCATTAAACGCATACGGAATACGTTGGGTGATTGACGTTCCACGTCTTTGGCGCCCATGTAAATACGGCAAGGCATATCCAACATGGCACAAGCAAGGGCCGTTGCAACGCCATGTTGCCCGGCGCCGGTTTCTGCGATAATGCGAGTTTTGCCCATGCGTTTTGCCAGTAAAATTTGCCCTAAAACTTGGTTGGTTTTGTGGGCACCGCCGTGGAGCAAATCTTCCCGTTTTAAATAAATTTTGGCTTTCGTGCCTTTGGTTAAGTTACGGCAAAGGGTAAGTGCGGTCGGTCTGCCGGCATAATTTTTCAGTAGATCCTGAAATTCACGTTGAAATTCGGGATCGTCTTTGGCTTCAACAAACGCTTTTTCTAATTGTTGTAGCACCGGTATGAGAATCTCCGGCACGTACATACCGCCGAACTCACCGAAATAAGGGTTTAAAATCGTGTCTGACATAGGCTTTCCTTATGACATTAAAAACAGGCTATCGTAGATTTTGTAGAAATTTATGACAGCGAATAAAACAACAAATACACTTGAAATCAGTTGAATTAACCAAAAAATTGCCCAAAGTAAAAAGGTTGCCATCGGGCTAAAACCAATCTCGGCAAGGATATTTTGTTGCTTTAAGTAAAAACTCCGTAAACTGAGTAAGTAAGCAGAGAGCATAATTAACAATGGAATGGCGACAAAGCAACGGATGACATAATAGACGATGTCGATTAAATCAGGCTCATTAATGTAGAAAAATAATCCTTTTCTAAACTCCGGATCTTTAATGTATTCCGTCATCACCATATACAGCACAAAAAACAGCAAGGCAGGCGTTAGCCCACGTAAAAAGGCCAAATAAGGCTCAGTAATTTCAGTTAAAAAACGGGAAAGTTTTCCAGGTTGTTTAGTCATTTTTGCTTACTTTTAACGGGTTAAAGGTTTGTGCTGTCGGCATAACTTCAATTCGGTTAATGTTTACATGCTCCGGTTGTTGGTTAAGCCATAACACGATATTGGCAATATCTTGCGGCGTGACATATTGTACGTTTTCATACACTTGTGCTGCACGGGCATCATCGCCTTTAAAGCGCACGTTGGAAAATTCTGTGCCGCCACATAAACCGGGTTCTACATTGGAAACACGCACGTTGGTGCCGGCTAAATCAGCACGGAGGTTTAAACTGAATTGTTTCACGAAGGCTTTTGTGCCGCCGTAAACGTTACCGCCCGGATAGGCGTAATTGCCGGCAATCGAGCCTAAATTAATGATATGCCCTTGATTACGCGCAACCATTTGCGGTAAAACCAAACGGGTTACGGTGACCAAACCTTTCACGTTGGTATCGATCATTTTTTCCCAGTCATCTAAATCGGACTTGTCCGCTGTTTCTAAGCCAAGAGCAAGGCCTGCGTTATTCACCAATAAATCAATGGCTTGTAATTCTGCCGGCAGTGTTTTTAATGCCTTTTCAGCTGCGTGACGATCCGAAATATCAAAGGCGAGAGGAAAGAATTGTTTGCCGTATTCTTGTTCTAATTGCGCTAAACGTTCTTGTCTTCTTCCTGTACCGATGACTAAATAACCGGCTTTCAATAATGTGCGACAAATGGCGTTCCCAAAACCGGCAGTAGCGCCTGTGACTAATGCAATTTTTGTCATGTTGATTTCTCCTTAATTGTGGAATTGGTGTGCGGCAACATTGATTTAAAAAATGACCGCACTTTTTACAATGAACAACATACTACTACACTAGTACAAAAAAATATAGGGTTTTCTGTAAAGATTTGAAAAAGAGGCTCGATCTAAAAAAGAATCACGAGAAGTGCGGTGATTTTTTCTGCTATTTTTGAGTGGCGATACCGGAAAGAATCATGGCAACAAAATGAATCAAGGAGGCCTTGGCCTCCTTAGTATTCACACTATTGATTAAAGGCACCATATTTATATTCTGTAATCATATTGGTATCGGTGATCACTTCCGGTTTGCGATTTAACGAGGAAAAATCGATCTTTTCGTATGGGATTAATGGTTTGCCATAAATTTGAGATGCCGCATTTTCTAGCTCTGCTTGAGAACTGAATACCGGTTGCACATTTTCCCATTTTAATTGGGATAGATTGTATTCCACTTGCTCTTTAGTGAGTTCAGGAATTGGATTCAATGAAGCTAATGACATATTCATATAGCTATAGCTGTATGGGAAAACCGCTTTTGAGGTATAGTGAGCGTCAAGGGAACTGGTCGTATTAAAATAAATAAAGCCATTCGGATTTAAATGCGCTTTTGCTAGCGTTAAAAATTCTTGACTTAGCAAATTGCTTGAATAATTTCGCCAGTGGAATGTTGTATTCATCAGAATAAAATCAAATTTTTTCTCCGGATTTTTATTTAACCAACGACGGCCATCATCCGTAATCAGATTAACGCGTTTATCTTGTAGGAATTTTTGCATTTCAGGATACATACCGGCAAGTTGCGGATAGGCAGGGTTAAGTTCAATAACCGTCATGGATTCTAATTCCGGCATGGAGGTAAGTACCCTTGTCCATGATGCTGTACTTAAGCCAATCACTAAAATATTTTTGGCATGAGGCGCAATAACCGGTAATAAGTAGGCACGTTCGATACCATTATGGTTATTTGTCAAGCTGGTATTTAACATGCCATCATAAACATTACCACCAAAAACCAGTTCATCGTTTTTATCGTTTAAATAAACTTGAATAAAGCCATGTTTATTTTCAATTAATTTCTCTAATTTTAATGGTTTTCCATCATCATCCATCCTTTTTGCCAGTGAATGAATGATTTCTTCAGGTAAAGTTAGGGTTGTTGTAATCACCATGATACTTGCAATGGCAGTCGCTATTTTTAACCATTTTTCTTTTACACAAAGCATGGCAGTCAACAACGTGATGAATATAACGAGAAAATAGGTCTGCTGTGTGGTAAAAATATCTAAAAGGTAAAAACCAATCAGTATTGGTGAGATGGTACAGCCGATAACATTGGCAAAATAAACATTAGAAATTGCCGCGCCGGTTTTCTTTTGTTCTGCACCAAGGTGATGCACGATTGGGAAAACAATTCCCCGTGCTAATGCACAAAAGAAAATGGAAATAATAAAAATACCGAATATACCTTGAATTGGGAAATAAATTAATAGCGCAATTGCCAAACAATCAAGTAGTGCTGAAAAATAAAGGAATAACCAATATAGTTGATATTTCCTTTACCGGATTGACATAGATTTTTACCAATCAGAGAACCGCAGGCAATACCTAATAAAAATAGCGCAAGTGTTAATGAAAAAATTTGCGGAAGAGAGACGCCATAGAAACTAAATAATCTAATCCAAATCACCTCAAGCCCTAAGCTGAGAAAACCACTTAAGAAGGACAGGATGATTGCTTTTTTCGTGATTGTCATGATTTACCCCTTTCTTCCGTATTTAATAAAAATAATTGTTGCAACAAGACAGTTAACGATTGCTGCTAAATAAATTACTTGAGTAATGGTTAAGTGATTAAATAGGAAAAAACCAACACTTATACAAGCAAATGCTGCACCTAATGTGTTGGTAAAATATAACCAGCCAATATTATTGCCAATATTATCAAAATGCTGGTTCAAATATTGTGTTAATAGTGGCAATGTGCTTCCCATGAGAAATGTTGGGAAAAGCAGCAATATAAAGTTAGACAAAGCAACAGTTGTCACACTTGAGTGCAAGAATAACGCTTTGACGAACTCAATTAAGGTCGGGCTTGCGAAACCAAAGATACCAATACCAATCTCGGTCAGGGCAAAATAAAGAATGATATGTTTAGAAAATTTATCCGCTATACGCCCACCAAAGTAAGCGCCGATACCAAGACCTGCCATAAAAACGGCGATAATAATAGTAATAGATTCTAGATCCACACCAAAGGCGGTAAATAACATTCTCTGCCAAGCGATTTGATAGATTAATGCGGCAAAGCCTGACATAAAAAAGACGGCTTTTACTGTTTTAGCACTATATTGATTCATCGTGTTACCCTAATCCTAATATAAGTAATAGATTAAAATGTTGGAATGTTATCATCCTTTAATGTGTCATAAGGAATATTTTCTTCAAAGTTAAAAACTTTAATATCCTTATCATCTTTATTTGAAAAGAAATTATAATGGGGATTTAACTCTTTTGTTTCTACGCCTATCCATTGAGAGAAACCATAAATAAAGTTAAATGCACTTCGTTTAAGATTAACTACCTCCCGAACCTTATCATCACTAGATATTTTAACAAAAGGAACGTCAAAGTTTTGTTTGTATTTATCACCAAAATCTAAATCAACCTCTTTTTTATCTTCTTTATGGGTATGAGATAAACCATGATCTGAAAAATAAATTAACGAATAAGGCTCATTTTGTTCTTTTAATAAAGCCACTACTTCCTCAATCAATTTATCTGTTTTTAAAATTGTGTTTACATAACAAGAGAGACTCTCATTAATAAATTCCAGCTTTTTCTCTTCTTCTTTAAGTCGTTGACAAAAATTACGATGTGAACCCATTAAGTGAATCACAAAAAGTCTCACATTATTTGAGTAAGTTTTTTCCTTGAATCTGGTTTTTAGTTCATCTAATAATGCCATATCATCGGCATTATTTGTCGTAAAACCGCCTTTTTTGGTGAAGTAATGAAAATCGGCAGCCACACCTAATCGGCTGGCGAGCGTATCATATTTGCCAATACTGCCTTGATTGGATAACCAAAACGTCTTTATACCGGCCATTTTAGCTAATGTAATAATATTATAAGAGTAATCTTTTTTGCCCTTATCTTTGGGATTGAAATGTAATGTATTTAACAGTGAATGATAAGTAGCTGGTGCACTAGAAATATAACCTGCATTAATATATCCCTTTGTTTTATCTAAGAATGGCGTGGTGGGTAAATTAAAGCCATAAGTTGACATATAGTCTCTTCTCGCACTTTCACCAATAATTAAAACATAATTCTTATATTGAGGTTTCGCCGAAATAATATGCCAAGGTGGAGTAATATTTTGCACATTTTCAAGATCGCTTTTATCATGATAATAATCAGCAATACTTTCAATGATGTTAGCATAAAATGAAATGAGATTAACTGGGCTATTAGCCAATGTCCAGTGTGCATCCACTTTATCATTGGATACATTTTGAATATAGAACTGGGTTGGCACCCAGATCACACTGAAGATTGTCACAATAGCAAGAAAGCCGTTTAAGATTTTTTTATGTTTTTGTTCTTTTGCTGAGATTTCTACTTGGTTAATCGCATATTTTTTTAGTTTATATAAAACATAAAAAGAGAATATAAATAATATGGGTAATCCTAAATTAGATAATTTAAGTTTCCCTAAAAATTCAAAAGATTCTGCCGGGTTAGTTTCAAAAAACGCGGCAATAATACCGGAATTTGGCTTGCCATAAGATAAATAGACAGGATAATAAAGAGATAATGTTATTGTAATAAATGTGACAAAATACCAAAATATTTTTCGATTAAATGAAAAAATTAAGTAATAGAGGATGTATATAACAAATAATCCATAAAAAATGCTATCTTCAGGAGAAATAGTTTGGGTAAGAAAAGAAAACCAAAATAGCCATAACCAAAATAGGCGAGAACGTAGATAATTAAGAAAATTTTTAGACATAAGTAAATAAAATGTAAAATTTTCCGTATTTTATACGTAATGACTTATTGACTCAATGATTATTACGGAGAGTAGTGTAAAGATTTGTTAAAATTTTGTCAGTTTTATCTGTATTTAGAAAGGGAATGAACGAATTGATTAAGCCCCACGATTGGGGCTTAGGTATTATGCGATGTTTAGCCTTCTTTGTTCAAGTTAAATTCAACGCTTGGGACAAAAAACATTTTGAATTTCAACCGCACTTAAGGTGGATATGACGGCTATAAATAGCCTTTTTCACCTCGTGGTAAGCTCACTAAACCGGAGCGGACGATCTCGATGACAACAGCTTCTTCTTTCAGCGTGTTTACAAAGGCATCAAGTTTATCTTTAGTGCCGGTGAGTTGGATAATGTAAGATTTCGTGGTAACGTCCACAATTTGTGCACGGAAAATATCCGTCAAACGTTTCAGTTCTTCCCGCGCTACGCCTTGCGCACGAACTTTAATTAACATCACTTCACGCTCAACGTGTTCACTGTCGCTTAAATTAATCACTTTGAACACATCCACCAATTTGTGCAATTGCTTTTCAATTTGCTCCAACACTTGTTCATCGCCGTAGGTTTCAATAGTCATACGGGATAACGTTGGATCATCTGTGGGGGCCACAGTCAGGCTTTCGATGTTGAAAGCGCGTTGTGAGAATAAGGCGACGACGCGGGATAACGCGCCTGATTCATTTTCGAGTAATACGGATAAGATTCTACGCATTATGCATTCTCCGGTTTAGTTAAAATCATTTCATTCATGGCGCCGCCACGCACTTGCATTGGGTAAACGTGTTCGTTTGCATCAACATTAATATCAACAAAGACCAGTTTATTTTTAATGCTGAACGCTTGTTTAAGCTTTTCTTCCAATTCTTCCGGTTTGGCGATTTGAATACCCACATGATCGTAGGCTTCCGCTAATTTCACGAAATCCGGTAACGAATTCATGTAAGTTTGCGAATGGCGACCGGAATAAATCAAATCCTGCCATTGTTTCACCATGCCGAGGAAATGGTTGTTCAAACAAATAATAACGATAGGAATGTCATATTGCTTCGCAGTAGAAAGCTCTTGAATATTCATTTGAATACTTCCATCACCGGTAATACAAACTACCGTTGCTTTTGGATCGGCCAGTTTGACACCAAGTGCTGCAGGCAAACCGAAGCCCATGGTGCCGAGACCACCAGAGTTGATCCAACGACGTGGTTTGTCGAACGGGTAGTGTAATGCAGCAAACATTTGGTGTTGTCCTACATCCGATGCCATATAAGCATTACCTTGAGTTAAACGATAGATGGTTTCAATCACTTGCTGAGGTTTGATTACGCGGCTGTGACGATCGAAATCTAAGCATTTCACGGCTTTCCATTGTTCGATTTGTTTCCACCAATCCGTTAAATCCGATTGAGATTTCGCAAGGTTTTCATCTTCTAATAATGATAAAAATTCATCTAATACGCTTTCTGCGCTGCCGACAATCGGAATCGCCACCGGTACGGTTTTGGAAATGGAGGTGGGATCCACATCCACGTGAATTACTTTGGCATGTGGGCAATATTTTGCGAGATTATTGGTGGTGCGATCGTCAAAGCGAACGCCGATACCTAAAATCAAGTCGCTGTTATGCATTGCCGTATTGGCTTCATAAGTGCCGTGCATACCAAGCATCCCGAGGAATTGTCTATCCGTACCCGGGAACGCGCCTAGACCCATAAGAGAAGAGGTGACTGGCAAATTTAACTGTTTAGCAAAGCGTGTTAAGGCATCGTGGCAGTTGGACGAAATCACACCACCGCCCACAAAAAGCACCGGTTTTTTGGCCACCAATAAGGCTTTTAAGGCTTTTTTGATTTGCCCTTTGTGACCTTGCACCGTTGGGCTGTAAGAACGCAAAGTGACTTCTTCCGGATAAGTGTAGGCAAATTTGTTTAATGGATTAACAACATCTTTTGGTAAATCAATGACCACAGGACCGGGACGGCCGGTGGAGGCAATATAAAAAGCTTTTTTTATGATACTCGGAATGTCTTCCGAGTTTTTAACTAAAAAGCTGTGTTTCACGACCGGACGGGAGATACCTATCATGTCGCATTCTTGGAAGGCATCGCTACCAATTAACCCTGATGGAACTTGTCCGGAAAGTACCACTAACGGAATGGAATCCGCATACGCCGTGGCAATACCGGTAATGGCATTGGTGGCGCCCGGGCCGGAGGTGACTAAAACACAACCCACTTTGCCGGTAGCTCGTGCATAGCCGTCAGCCATGTGTACTGCCGCTTGTTCGTGGCGTACTAAAATGTGTTCGATGCCCCCTAAAGTATGGATTGCATCGTAAATATCTAAAACCGCCCCACCCGGATAACCAAATAAAAATTCAACACCTTGATCACGCAAGGATTGAACGACCATTTCTGCTCCCGATAATTTCTTCATTTTTACCTCTTCCTATTTGCTTTAAAAAAGTATCGCTTTTTTTGACCGCACTTTTATACCGATAGTATAAGTTTGGCGCATTGCGGTTCAATGGAGATTATTCTTAACGAAAAGAGGTTTGCTTGTCTATTGAAAAGTTAAGAGAGGATTTAGTTTTTTAGCCTATTTTGCGAGATAAAATTCTGTATAAATTTATATTTTTGAAATTTTATAAATTAACTTTTAGTTTATATAGAAAAAATGCGACTTTATGTCGCATTTTATAAAAATTACAGAATTTAATTTTAAATTTGATTTTTGTGCGCGAGATCACAATTTATCGCTTTTTAAAGATAAACACGAGTAAGGTGAGCACGGCACCTGTAGTAATAAAACCAAGTAAGCCGGAGTAGGTGAACCCCACTACAACATAACCTGCAATAGTTGCTATTGCCACGGTAAGGGCATAAGGCAATTGGGAGGTGACGTGATCCATGTGGTCGCATTTTGCCCCAGTGGAAGACAAAATGGTGGTATCGGATACCGGTGAGCAGTGGTCACCGCAAACGGCTCCTGCCATGACGGCAGATAAGCAAGGCAGCATAAATTCTACAGATCCCGGCATGGCGTGAGAGGCAATAGCCGCAGCGATTGGCAACATAATACCGAATGTTCCCCAGCTGGTGCCGGTAGAGAACGCCATGACAGAAGCTAAAATAAATAACAATGCCGGCAATAAGGCAAGTGGCAATGTATCAGAAACTAAAGACGCTAAATAAGCACCGGTTTTCACATCACTTACCACATTATTAATTGTCCATGCGAAGAATAGAATGAGAATTGCACCGGACATGGATTTAATTCCCACGCCCCAAGCTTTAACATATTCGGGAACATTCACCAAACGATCGGCAAAAATACACAGTGATGCAACCAAAACCGCACTTAAACCCCCGGTAACTAATGACACGCCAACAGTGGTATTTTCAAATGCCCCTAAGATAGAGAAAGGCTTGCCGTCAGCTGCTAAGGCTTCATTACCGGTATACATCATGGCAGAAATGGTCACGATAATTAAGGTTAAAATCGGTAATACAAGATTACGTACATGGCCTTTTACCTCAGAAGATTGCGTTTCGGTAATCTCTTCTGCACTTAGAGCTAATTTTTCATGTTTTGCCATCGCACCGATATCAAAAGAAAAATAGGCAACAAAAAAGACCATGATAATTGAGAAAATCGCGTAATAGTTCATGGCGCTCATTGCCATAAACGCTCCAATGGGTGAGTAGCCGGTAATGGAGTAGGTGGCTAATAAACCTGCAATAAGCGTAATAATGTAAGCGCCCCAGCTGGATACCGGCATTAATACGCACATTGGCGCAGCAGTCGAATCTAAAATATAAGCTAACTTCGCGCGAGAAACTTTGAATTTATCGGTAATTGGACGCGCAATCGCACCCACCGCTAAGCTGTGGAAATAATCATCAATAAAGGTGATAAAAACTAAAGAGGCTGCCACTAATTTAGCACCTCGGCGACCTTTGATGTGCTTTTGCGCCCATTCAGCAAAGGCTCGGTTACTGCCAGACATGCTTAAAAGTGCGGTCAAAACGCCAAGCAATAATAAGAAAAGCAGAATGTTAATGTTGTTGCTATTTAATCCACCTTCTTTAATGAAGAGGGAAGCAATATTATTTTTTAAATACACCAAGGTATTTAACGGTTCAAAATTTGCCAGCATGGCGGCGCCGACTAAGATACCCACGCTCAAAGAAAGGAGCACTTTACGCGTAATAATCGCTAATGCTAATGCAAGCAATGGGGGAATAATTGACCAAATTGACGATGAGTAATCGATGAGTTCCATATGGTGTTCTACCTAAAATTAAGGGAGAACCACTGACTTTAAATACTTAGAATAACTAGAAATAATTTAAAAAGGCAGGCAAATAAAGACCTAACCTAACCAGTAGCGCTCCATAGTTTGATTGACTATGACAGTGACGGTTCTTTCGAAGACGCCACCAACCAGCTAAAACGACTCTTAACTGATTTCGGCAAACGTTCCTTTCCATTTTCTTCATCGTTATCCACTCTGAAAATATACTTATAACGTTTGCACCTCTACGTATGTATAGGACGCTATAAGACTACAATAAAAACAGAGAAATGCCAATATAAAAGAGATGTCATTGATATAAAATAATTTAAGAAATAGATATTTACCTTGGTATATAATTTGTTTATCATAATTCGGGTTCCAGTTTACTTATATTAATACCAGAGGAGAAAATTAATGAGTGAAGTATTGAAAGTATTGTCTAATATCCGTAGCTTGCGTCTTGCTACGCGTGATTTTTCTGTAGAGCAATTAGAAAATCTTCTTGAAAAGATTGAGACGCTTGTTTCTGAGAAAAAAGTAGAGTTAGCGAAAGCTCAAGAAGAAGAAAATGCACGCCAAGAACGGATCGTAAAATATAAAGAATTACTTGAAAAAGAAGGAATTTCTAGACAAGAATTAGCTGAAATTTTAGGCTTGGATGTGTCTGAAAAAGTCAGCGGTGTTTCTAAAAAACGTTCATCAAGACCCGCAAAATATCAATATGTTGATGAAAATGGCGTAACAAAAACGTGGACCGGTCAAGGCAGAACACCGAAGGCCATTCAGGCGCAATTAGATCAAGGAAAGCCTTTGTCTTCTTTTGAAATTTAATTGATAACAATGACTAAAAGAAACCCATTTTTATGGGTTTCTTTTTTTATCAAGATGACACAGAACTCATGATTGAGAATAAAATACTATTAACCGACTGTTCGGATGCGATTGGGTTAATCTCCAAAATTACCAATATTTGTTATAAGCACCAATTAAATATTGTGCATAATAATGAATTTGTTGATTTTGAAACCAAACATTTTTTTATGCGCACGGAACTACAAGGGATTTTTAATGAAGAAACCTTGTTGGCCGATTTAGCGCTGAGTTTACCTGAAGGGACCAATTGTCGTCTCATCAGTACAAAACGTAAACGAATTGTGATTTTAGTCACGAAAGAAGCGCATTGTTTAGGCGATATTTTGATGAAAAATTACTATGGCGGTCTTGATGTGGAGATTGCTGCCGTCATTGGAAATCATGAGGCATTGCGTACGTTGGCAAAACGTTTTGATGTGCCCTATTTTTGTATTAGTCATCAGAATTTGACTCGTGAAGAACACGATGCATTGCTCGCCGAAAAAATTGACGAATTTGCTCCGGATTACATTGTGCTGGCGAAGTATATGCGCGTACTAAACCCTAAATTTGTGGCACGTTATCCTAATCGCGTTATCAATATTCACCACTCATTCTTACCGGCATTTATTGGTGCGAGACCGTATCAACAAGCTTATGAGCGCGGTGTAAAAATTATTGGTGCAACAGCACATTTTATTAATAATGAATTGGATCAAGGCCCGATTATTATGCAAAATGTGATCAATATTGACCATACTTATAGTGCGGAAGCCATGATGAAGGCTGGACGCGATGTAGAAAAAACAGTATTGAGCCGAGCCTTAGATTTGGCATTGCACGATCGCATTTTCGTCTATAAGAATAAAACGATCATTTTATAGACCGCACTTTAATTGTTACAATAAGTACCTTTCTGATTTACGCCACCTTTCTGTCAAAAATCGAGGAAAGGTGGATTTTTTTATTAATCATGATTTGAGGCTTGAAAAGTCAATCTTAAGCCTTTATATACAAGAACATTAAAAAAACATAAGACAGGTTATGGGCAAGAAAAAACGCTCGGCGAGTTCTACTCGCTGGTTAAATGAACATTTTAAAGATCCTTTTGTACAAAAAGCGCATAAACAAAAATTGCGTTCCCGTGCATATTTTAAACTTGATGAAATCCAACAAACGGACCGTTTGTTTAAACCGGGTATGACAGTAGTCGATCTTGGTGCCGCACCGGGCGGTTGGTCGCAGTATGTCGTGAGTCAAATCGGTCGGAATGGGCGGGTTATCGCGTGCGATATTTTGGAAATGGATCCCATTGTCGGCGTAGATTTTCTGCAAGGGGATTTTCGTGATGAAAATGTGTTGAATACTTTGCTAGAGCGCGTCGGTGAAGAAAAAGTCGATGTGGTGATGTCGGATATGGCACCGAATTTCAGTGGAATGCCGTCAGTAGATATTCCACGCGCAATGTATTTAGTTGAGCTGGCATTGGATATGTGCAAACAGGTGTTGGCAAACAAAGGTAGTTTTGTTGTAAAAGTTTTTCAGGGTGAAGGTTTTGATGAATACTTAAAAGAGATTCGTTCTCTCTTTAGTGTGGTAAAAGTTCGGAAACCTGAGGCCTCTCGAGATCGTTCTCGGGAAGTTTATATCGTTGCAAGCGGCTATAAGTTTTAATGGTGAAGTCACAAAGAAAGACAATCAATTTGATAACTTTCACTTTCGAAACAAATATAGTAACCTTGCGACATTTTATTAACTTTATAAATATGGGGTAATGCCTTGAACGATATGGTAAAAAATTTAATTCTTTGGGTTGTTGTTGCTGTCGTCATGATGACGGCATATCAAAGTTTTAATTCGGCTTCTAGCGGCAATGTAACGGACTATACCACTTTTATTACTGATATTGAAAATGGTCAGGTGCGTCAGGCTAAGTTTGAAGATAATGAAATTTTAGTTACCAAAGCAGATGGAGCTAAATATACCACTGTCATTCCTTTAGAAGATAAAAACTTATTGAATGATTTATTAAATAAAAAAGTTAAAGTAGAAGGCACCCCTCAGGAGAGAAGAGGATTATTATCTCAAATCTTGATTGCTTGGTTCCCGATGCTGTTATTAATTGGCGTTTGGGTTTTCTTCATGCGTCAAATGCAAGGCGGTGGCGGTAAAGCCATGAGCTTTGGTAAAAGCCGCGCGCGTATGATGACACAAGAGCAAATCAAAACCACTTTTGCGGATGTAGCCGGTTGTGATGAAGCAAAAGAAGAAGTGGCTGAAATCGTTGACTTCTTACGTGAACCGAAAAAATTCCAAAATTTAGGCGGTAAAATTCCAAAAGGGATTTTAATGGTTGGCCCTCCGGGTACGGGTAAAACCTTATTGGCGAAAGCCATTGCCGGGGAAGCAAAAGTGCCTTTCTTCACGATTTCCGGTTCTGATTTCGTAGAAATGTTTGTGGGGGTCGGGGCTTCTCGTGTGCGCGATATGTTTGAACAAGCGAAGAAAAATGCACCTTGTTTGATTTTTATCGACGAAATCGATGCCGTTGGTCGCCAACGTGGTGCCGGGCTTGGCGGTGGCCATGATGAACGTGAGCAAACCTTAAACCAAATGTTGGTTGAAATGGATGGCTTTGAAGGAAATGAAGGCGTTATCGTGATCGCTGCAACGAACCGTCCGGATGTTTTAGACCCAGCGTTAACCCGCCCGGGACGTTTCGACCGTCAAGTGGTGGTTGGATTGCCTGATGTGAAAGGCCGTGAGCAAATCTTAAAAGTGCATATGCGAAAAGTACCTGTTGGGCCGGATGTTGATGCAATGACGCTTGCGCGTGGTACGCCAGGTTATTCCGGTGCGGATTTGGCAAACTTGGTGAATGAGGCAGCGTTATTTGCTGCACGTACCAATAAACGTACCGTGACAATGGTTGAGTTTGAAAAAGCCAAAGACAAAATCAACATGGGACCTGAACGTCGCACCATGATCATGACTGACAAGCAAAAAGAGTCCACCGCATATCATGAAGCTGGCCACGCCATAGTCGGTTATTTGGTGCCGGAACACGATCCTGTGCATAAAGTGACAATCATTCCGCGTGGACGTGCTTTAGGTGTAACCTTCTTCTTACCGGAAGGCGACCAAGTCAGCATCAGTCAAAAACAATTGGAAAGTAAACTTTCTACATTGTATGCAGGGCGTTTAGCAGAAGACTTGATTTACGGCGAAGAAAATATTTCGACAGGTGCTTCTAACGATATTAAAGTAGCAACCAATATTGCTCGTAACATGGTTACTCAATGGGGTTTCTCCGATAAACTTGGTCCAATTCTTTATACTGAGGATGACGGGGAAGTGTTCTTGGGACGCTCCATGGCGAAAGCAAAACACATGTCTGATGAAACTGCTCATGTGATCGATGAGGAAGTCCGTGCGATTGTGACACGTAATTATGCTCGTGCAAGACAAATTTTGATCGACAATATGGATATTTTACATGCCATGAAAGATGCGTTAGTAAAATATGAAACCATTGAAGAAGAGCAAATCAAACAGTTGATGAATCGCCAACCGGTCACACCACCGGCAGGCTGGGAAGAATCTAAATAGCGAGTATTTCGCTTAGTTTAGCTGCCTTCACAAGGTTTATGTATTTCTTGTGAAGGCAGTGATTTAATAAGCCATAAGAAAGGAAGATTTACGCAATAAAATGCGTTCTTTTTCGAGGGAGTTGGTGAATAATGTTTGTGACCACCCCAACGATAGGAAGATTATTCCAGTTAGACGTTTTAATATTTTCTTTGCCTTTATCTAACGACAAAAAGACGAATTCTCCGTCTGTATAAGCGATCAATTCATAAAGACAAAAATTATTTTCAATCTCCATCACCACGAATTCTCCGATAAATACCTTATCACTCTTTTCAACGACTAACATATCACCCGCTTCAATTCCCCATGCTAATAGATTGGGATTGGAGATATGAATAAAACATGTCTGTTTTGGGTGTTTTACACAATACAAGTTGAGGTCGAGTTTTTTGCGATAGTGGAATTTTTCTGATTTTTGTTCTTCAAAAAAAGGAAGCGGTTGATAGGATGAACCGCTGTAGTTCATTGAAACAAGCGTATTATTGTTATTCATGGTAATTCCTTAGCGTAAGCCTAAATTTTCTATATCTCAATTTTACTGTGTTTATATACAGTGTGTCAACGTGTTGCTGTGCTTTCTCATCTTGCTTATACCAATAAAAATTTGATCTGCTCTGTTTTCTTTAATTGAAATTTAGGCTATCTTTAATTTCCTCAGGGGAATCACATGTGATTCAAAGACTCATCGCAACTTTATTTGCACAACATCATTAATTTAATATGAAAACATCACGTTTAATTTCTTTATTTTTTCAGGGCAATTTGGTCAAACGGATTGCCATTGGCTTGGTTTTAGGTATCGTTGTTGCTCTCGTTACGCCTATTTTGGAACCATCACTCGGTTTTAACTTGGCAAGCGAAGTCGGCGTACTTGGCCAGATCTTTGTGCGCTCACTCCGCGCAGTTGCGCCATTATTAATTTTTGTTTTAGTCATGGCGGCAATTGCCAATAAAAAGGTGGGAACACAAACCAGCATGAAATCCATCATTGTGCTTTATTTGCTCGGTACTTTCTTGGCCGCATTAGTCGCCGTGATTGCCTCTTTCTTATTTCCGGTAGAAGTGGCACTTTCTGTCAAAGAAGATATCGCGTCGGCGCCTAAAGGGGTTGGCACAGTGTTATTAGATCTTGTATTTAATGTCGTGGACAACCCGCTAAATGCCATTTTTAAAGCGAATTTTATTGGTGTATTGGCGTGGTCAATTGGTTTAGGCTTAGCACTTCGTCATGCCTCAGACACAACAAAAAATGTGGTATCAGATTTTTCTGAAGCCGTGTCTAAGATTGTTTATGTCATCATCACATTTGCTCCTATTGGTGTATTTGGCTTGGTTGCTCAAACACTTGCAGATAAAGGATTAGTGGCGTTAGGCGGTTATGCTCAGTTATTAAGTGTTTTAATTGGTGCAATGCTATTTGTCGCCTTTGTCGTGAATCCAATTTTAGTCTTCTGGAAAATTCGTCGTAACCCTTATCCACTTGTTTGGACTTGTTTACGTGAAAGTGGATTAACCGCATTTTTTACCCGTAGTTCGGCAGCGAATATTCCGGTGAATATTAATTTGGCAAAACGTTTGAATTTAGACGAAGAAACTTATTCTGTGTCTATTCCGTTAGGCGCAACCATTAATATGGCCGGTGCGGCAATTACCATTACGATTCTTACACTTGCGGCAGCGAATACATTAGGCATTGAGGTTTCTTTCAGCAGTGCGATTTTACTCAGTATTGTTGCAAGTTTATGTGCGTGTGGTGCTTCCGGTGTGGCCGGTGGATCCTTGCTATTGATTCCTTTAGCCTGTAGCTTATTCGGTATTTCCGATGATGTCGCCGCGCAAATGATTGGGGTCGGCTTTATTATTGGTATCCTGCAAGATTCAACTGAAACCGCATTGAACTCTTCTACAGACGTTCTGTTTACAGCGGCAGCCTGTATTGCAGATGAAAATAAGAAAACAACAGCATAATTGCAGAGAAAGGGTAGAGGTGTTCTACCCTTTGTCTTTTATGGATATATAAAATCTCATTTATTTTGCTAAGGGGATCGGGTAGAATTTCAGGAAAATAAACAGCTTAATAAGGTAGTTACGATAATGAAATTAATGAAAGTCATCGCTTTAGTCTCGTTTGCTTCTATTGTAGTGGTCGGTACAGCGCTGGCGGCGAAACAAGGGATAAAACCCAAAGGATCGGAATCCGCCTCTTCAGCACCACAGGCAACGCAAACCACACAGAAGAATACGAATGACACGCCTCTCTCGCTTTTCCAAAAACACGTTAATATTCATTTTGAAGAGCGGAAATTTATTGTTAACGAAGATAACCAAGCCTATGTTCTGGCAAAATATTCTATTGAGAATCTGGGGAATAAGCCGATCAAATCGCTTTACTGGATTGCATCATATTGGCATGACCAACACATGCTTTATTCTCAGGATATTCCTCTCGATTTTGCAAAACCGCTAGCGGCGAAATCTAAAGCGACGGTCAACTTACGCATTCCGTTTAATAAAATTCAAGATGAATACCGCACGTTGTTTACTAATTCACAGGATGTCTCCGTGTATTCTGTTCCTCGTAGTGTAACCTTTGTGGATGGACAACAAATCAATGTCGCGAATTAATTGACGTTGATATAAAACGCAAAATATCTTGAGGGTATTTTGCGTTTTGTTTTTTTTACCTTAGCGCACAAAATGTGTGGCTATAGATGATCGAGATCTGATATTGGCAATATCATTGCGTTAAAAGTGCGGTCATTTTTTTCAATATTTTTTCATTTTTTATAGGATTTTTTGTGGCACTTATCAGCTTAACCAACGGATATCTTTCTTTCAGCGACGCCCCTTTATTGGATCATGCCGAACTACATATTGAGCCTAATGAACGCGTGTGTTTAGTTGGTCGCAATGGCGCCGGCAAATCGACGTTGCTTAAAATCATTGCCGGCGATGTCATCATGGATGACGGCAAAGTACAGTATGAAAAAGACTTGGTGGTGTCCCGTTTAGAGCAGGATCCGCCGCGCCATGCCGAGGGCAACGTGTTTGATTATGTGGCGGAAGGCATTGAGCATTTGGCGGATTTGCTGAAGGAATACCATCATATTTCCATGCAGTTAGAGCAGGATTATAGCGAGCAGACATTAAACCAGCTTGCCCAAATTCAAGCAAAATTGGAACACGCTAACGGCTGGCAATTTGAGAATAAAATCAATGAAGTGTTACAAAAACTGGAATTAAATCCGAATACGAAACTTGCTGATTTATCCGGTGGTTGGTTGCGTAAAGCCGCTTTGGCGCGCGCCTTAGTGTGTAATCCGGATGTGTTGTTGTTAGATGAGCCGACTAACCACTTGGATGTGGATGCCATCGAATGGCTGGAAAATTTCCTGATGGAATTTGGCGGGAGCATTGTGTTTATTTCTCACGACCGTTCTTTCATTCGCAAAATGGCAACCCGCATCGTGGATTTAGATCGCGGCAAATTGGTGTCTTACCCCGGCAACTACGATTTATACCTTACCGCAAAAGAAGAAAACTTGCGGGTAGAAGCGTTACAAAACGAGCTATTTGATAAACGCTTGGCACAAGAAGAAGTATGGATTCGCCAAGGCATCAAAGCCCGTCGCACCCGTAACGAAGGACGCGTGCGCGCGTTAAAAGCCATGCGTGAAGAACGTCGCCAACGTCGTGACGTGATGGGCACCGCAAAATTGCAATTAGACACCTCCAGCCGCTCCGGCAAAATCGTGTTTGAAATGGAAAACGTCAGTTACGACATTGACGGCAAACAATTACTTAAAGATTTTAGTACCACCATTTTACGTGGCGACAAAATCGCTTTAGTCGGCCCGAATGGGTGTGGTAAAACCACCTTTATCAAATTGTTGCTCGGTGAAATTCAACCCACAAGCGGTTCCATTCGCTGCGGAACCAAATTAGATATTGCCTATTTTGATCAATATCGCGCTGATCTCGATCCGGAAAAATCCGTGATGGATAACGTTGCCGATGGCAAGCAGGATGTGGAAGTCAACGGGATCAAACGCCATGTGTTGGGCTATTTGCAAGATTTCTTGTTCCCACCGAAACGCGCCATGACGCCGGTAAAAGCCCTTTCCGGTGGTGAACGCAATCGTCTGTTATTAGCAAAATTATTATTAAAACCGAATAATTTATTGATTCTCGATGAACCGACCA
Source organism: Aggregatibacter sp. oral taxon 458 str. W10330 (assembly GCF_000466335.1). Lineage (NCBI taxonomy): Bacteria > Pseudomonadati > Pseudomonadota > Gammaproteobacteria > Pasteurellales > Pasteurellaceae > Aggregatibacter > Aggregatibacter sp. oral taxon 458. The sequence goes on from NZ_KE952623.1 coordinate 71,850, forward strand.
ATGACTTGGACGTAGAAACCTTGGAGCTTTTGGAGGAAATCCTCACTGACTACCAAGGCACATTGCTCATCGTCAGCCACGATCGTCAATTTATCGATAACACCGCCACGGAATGTTACATCTTTGAAGGCGATGGCGTGTTGAATAAATATGTCGGTGGCTTCTTCGATGCCAAACAGCAACAAGCCAATTATTTTGCTCAAAAAGCGGAACAGAACGCAGAAAAACAGAAAAAAGTAGAGCCGAAAAAAGAAGAAAGTGCGGTGGAAAATAAATCGGTTTCCAATAAACCCAAATCCGTCAAACTTTCTTACAAAGAACAGCGTGAATTGGAACAACTCCCACAACTGTTGGAAGATTTAGAAGAAAAAATCACCGCACTTCAAACCGAAATCGGTGACCCGAATTTCTTCCAACAAGCTCACGATGTGACGGATGCCAAACTGAAAGCCTTGGCTGACGCCGAGGCCGAACTGGAAAAAGCATTTATGCGTTGGGAAGCTTTGGAAGAAAAGAAAAATTTGGCGGAAGGGAGGTAGCCGGTTTCTGTGTCTTCCATGAAAGAAAAGTGCGGTCATTTTGATCTGACCCCCAAAATCTAGACGATTAATTCA
>NZ_KE952624.1:0-603 GCF_000466335.1 Aggregatibacter sp. oral taxon 458 str. W10330
TCCACAAATGACGATATTCAAATTCTCCGTGTGACACCACGAGAGCTAGAGAACATCCGCCAAGCTAAACATGACCCGGCGGTAATGCAACGTTTTGAGGCGAATAAACATAAAATCGCCACATTAAACACGTTATACCATCTCAATATTCAGCAATTGTATTACACAACAGATGGAGATATAGATTACATCACAGACAAAGTCAATCGTATGTATGAGCAAACACTTGAACTGGCTTATCGCAGTTTACTTTCTCAAACAAGACTTGCGCCGTATTTTGAGCATCTTACAGCTGTTTCGCAAGGGACGACACCGAAAACAGCAGAAAAACTTATTGCACTTTTTGACGCTAAATTCAAGCAATCACCGGAAGCAGCATTAACGGATTTAGCGGAGTTTTTATCTCTGCTCCCACAACCTCGCGCCTGGGCGGAGGGGTTGGTGCTATTGCAACGCTATACTGCCTATGCTAAGGCGCAGGGCATTTATGCCGCTTGGCAGAGAGATAATCAAGCCACGTTAAACGTATTAACCGATATCGGTTTTCGTTTTGGCAGTAAAGGCACTGATGCGGCGGACGTATTCATTAGCCATGATGAAAGT
>NZ_KE952625.1:0-16638 GCF_000466335.1 Aggregatibacter sp. oral taxon 458 str. W10330
GTGAGAACGTCAGGGGTTTTTGATTTTTCGGGGAGAAGTGGGAATTTGTTTATTGTTTTTATTTCATCGAATAACCTTTAAGCTTATTTTGAAATTTGTAGTGATGATAAATAATTTGTCTTAAAAGTTAGGTTATTTGTTTAGTGAATAACATTCAGTTAGTATGATGTGATTTAACATTGGTGAAATATTGGGAATGATGGGTTATCAGTGGTAGACCAATATTGAAGATTATGTTGATGTCTAATTTTTCTGATCTCATCAACATTATTAAGACTACCACAGATTTCTAATTTTATTGAGACAATGAAACCGTTGAATGCTCTACTTTATTTTTGCGTATTCGCTTAATTACAGCCATCCTTTCCGTTTGAAATACCAGTATGGTGCAAATGCGGCTAACGCCATTAATCCCAAAGCCATCGGGTAGCCAAATTTAAACCCAAGTTCCGGCATATCGTTAAAGTTCATACCGTAGTTGGAGGCGACTAATGTCGGTGGTAAGAAAATTACCGAAACAACGGAGAAAATTTTGATAATGCGGTTCTGCTCAATATTGATGAAACCCATTGCGGCTTGTAGTAAGAAGTTGACTTTTTGGAACAGCGATTCATTATGTGGCTGCAAAGATTCAATGTCTCGTAAAATTTCACGCGCCTGTTCTAATTGATTCGCCGGCAAACGGGTTTTGCGTACTAAGAAACTGAGCGCGCGTTGTGTATCCATCAAACATAAGCGGACTTTAGAACTGGTATCTTCTTGTTCCGTTAAGGTTGCTAAGGCTTCATCGAAGGCTTCTCCTTGCGTTCCGTTGAGTATCACGCGGCTTAATTTTTCCAAATCAGCGTACACGTTTTCAATGACATCTGCCAATTGCTCAATTTTTGTTTCAAATAAATCAAGCAGTAGTTCATAGGAGTTACATTCGATTAAACGCTGATTGCGGGAACGCATCCGATACAAACGGAATGCCGGTAATTCACGATCGCGCAAGGTAAATAAACGCCCATCACGAATGGTGAACGCCACGCTTGCCAAATCGGCATAATCGTTTTCATCTTCACAATAAAAGAAAGAGTGTAAGTGCAAACCATCTTCATCTTCAAAAAAACGTGCAGATGCTTCGATATCTTCTAACTCCAAGAAAGAGGCTAAGCTTTGGCCTAAACTTTCTTGTAAGGTTTCCCGCTCTTCTATGGTTGGTTCAATTAAATCAAGCCAAATGGCGGTATTTAATGGCTCAGCAGATTCATCGATGCGAACTAAGCGTGCATCTTCAAGGGCAAAGGCATTTATCATTTTGTCATACTCCCGATTGGACTATGCACAACGCAATGAACAACAATCAAACGAATGATCCTCTAACTTTTGCGATCACAAGTGCGGTCGTTTTTATCTGTATTTTCAACGATAAAAAGAAAGCGATAAGGATTAAGAAGTTGCAAATTTTCGTCTGATAGAAAAGATGCCGAAAAAGAGAAAGGTAAATAAAACTTACCAACGAAACCATCGCCGATAAGTGAGAAAGGCGATAGTTACAGTGAAAACTCCGTTCGGTATCGACTGTGACTGTCCAAAGTGTGTGTCCTCATGTTACTAAATCGCGCGCAATGTTACGCTTGAAAAGCGCCTTCGTCAAGGCGTTAATTGGAGGTATTTTAGGCACAAAATCTCACTGATAATGCCTCTAATTGCTGCCAAATGTCATCATTAAATTCTTGTTTTGTGCAGAGTTCTATCTCAGCAAGTTGTTGGAAAAAGAGATAAAGTTTACGATAGGTTAAACGTTGTATGGTTTGGCTAAATAACGGACGACGGTTTTGCCATACTTTAAGGCGATCAAAGTGTTCGCGTAGTTTAGCTGTCGGCAAAGGATCATCAAGTTTAGTCGGTTGTTCCGGTTTGCTGATCTCTAACAATGTCATCAAATCCCGTTGCAAGGTGCGTAACAAAATAATTGGCTGTACGTCTTCATCTTTTAATCCGATTAAAATGCGGCGGGCGCGGTTGCCTTTGCCGGCAAGCATCGCATCAACCCATTGAAACGGGGTAAATACGGAAGACTGCTCCACTACTGCATTCACGCGGGCAAAACTCAATTTACGGTCGGCATAAAGCAAGTCCAATAATTGCAAGGCTTGTTTCAGCGCCAGTAAATTATTTTCATAGCTGTAGCACAACAGTTGTACCGCTTCTTCGTCAATGCTTAAACCCAAACTTTTTGCCCGATTACTCACCCAACGTGGTAACTGTTCCACATTTGGCGTTTGACAATTCACCAATACGGCTTCGGGCGCATATTGATTGGCGGCAATAAACCAAGCGTGATTTTCAGTGGCTTTCGTCAGTTTGGATAGACGAAAAATCGGCAACACATCAGCGTGTAACAAGGAAACGAATTCCAACAGATTTTTCTGCAAAAGTGCGGTCAGATTTTCCGGTAAATCTAAGAGAATGCATTGCTTATTGAAAAATAAGCCCATGGATTGCACACGTTCAAACAACGCATTCCAGTCAGTGGAGGGATTAATTTCCAGCCTCCATTTTTCGTCGAATCCTTGTTTAAACGCAGCTTGTTGAATCGCATCCTGACTTTCAGCCAGTAATAACGGATCTTCACCCACGAGAAAATAAAGCGTTGCGGGCTGACGCGCTAACGAGAGAGAAAGCTGTTCAGGAAAAATACGATTCATTAGTTGCTATGAATTTGGTGCTGTAAAGCCACCATTTTGTTAATTAACTGACGCGCCGCCTGCTCACGCATATCTTGCCAAATCACGTCTTTTTCTGCCGATTTTGCCAATGCCGCACGGGCGTTATCAAAGAATGTGCGATTAACTTTGGTACTGATTGGGAAACTGTCTTTATTTGGCAATTTCACGCTGGCTTCCACTTCTAAAATCAGCTGTTTTTCCGCCTCACGGCCTTGTTTGAAAATCGATACCACTTGATCTTTGCTCGAAATTTTATTTAAACGCAATACCGGAACATCGGCCTTGTCTTCCACTAAATTCACGTTATTGAGCTGCAACTGACGACGCATGGATAACGCCATATCGCTATAAGGATCACTACTTTCCAATTTTAACGTTTGTAATTCTTGAGGAATCAGTTCACCGTTTTGGAAGTGAAATCCACAGGCAGAAAGCGCCAACACGCCGGCGGACAACCATAAGGTTTTGAGGGGGTTTAGCATAAAATTTACCTTAAAAACCGACCGCACTTTGTTTTAAGTGCGGTCATTTTTTTGACTAAAAATATGAGCGTTATTCTACAAGACTCCATTGTTTTACACTAGCCTTACCTTGTGCGGAAAGTGCGGTGCATTTTTCGGAGGAATTTTACTTCTTAAACGCTCCTAAAATTCCCCGCATAATTTGTTTGGTGATTTGGCTACGGATGTTGCGTCCTACGGCTTTGGCAACGCCGCTGACCAATTCTTCCGTCACAGTCAGTTGCTCACCGCGTTTTTTGGTGCCGAAAATCATACGACTAAGACTACCCATAATGCCGTTTTCTTCTTCCTGCTTGGCTTGTTCCGCTTGTTTTTGCGCCACAGCGGCTAAATCCGCTTGTTGGTTTAACACCTCAAACGCAGATTCGTTATCCACATAATCTTTATAGAAGGCATACAAATCGTCGTCTTTCACCCAAGCGGTGCGTTGTTCGGCAGTAATTGGTGCTAATTGGCTTTTCGGTGGGAAAATGTAAGCAATTTCCACCGGTGTCGGCATGCCTTTTTCATCTAAGAATGACACTAATGCCTGACCCACACCGAGTGTTGAAATGGTTTCAACCACATTTATGTTTGGATTAGCACGGAAGGTTTCTGCGGCCGATTTCACGGCCTTCTGATCGCGTGGTGTAAAGGCGCGCAAGGCGTGTTGTACGCGGTTGCCTAATTGACCGAGCACGGTATCCGGTAAGTCCAACGGGTTTTGGGTCACGAAATAAATGCCCACGCCTTTGGAACGAATCAAACGCACAACCTGTTCCACTTTATCCACTAACACGCTTGGTGCGCCGTCAAACAGCAAATGGGCTTCGTCAAAGAACATCACAAATTTCGGTTTGTCGGGATCGCCCACTTCCGGTAGCTGTTCAAATAATTCCGCCATCAACCAAAGCAAGAACGCGCTGTACATGCGTGGAGAGTTAATTAATTTTTCCGAATTAAGCACATTTATGACACCGCGACCATCACGGGTTTGTAGCCAGTCATCTAAGTTCAGAGCCGGTTCGCCGAATAAATTGGCTGCCCCCTCATTTTCTAAGGTTAATAAGGCACGTTGAATAGCGCCCACACTGGCGGCAGACACGTTACCATATTCTACTTGGAAGGACTTGGCATTTTCTGCCACATATTTCAGCATGGCACGCAGGTCTTTTAGGTCGATAAGCAATAAGCCTTTGTCATCCGCCACACGGAACACGAGGTTGAGTAAACCTTCTTGCGTCGCGTTGAGATTTAATAAACGGGAGAGCAACAACGGCCCCATTTCGGAAATGGTGGTACGGAGCGGAATGCCGGTTTCGCCGAACACGTCCCAGAAAGAAACAGGATAACCGCTCAAATAGCTTTCGCCGCCTAAATTGAATTGTTCGATACGCTCAGCAATTTTGCCTTGCATCGCACCCGGCTGTACTAAACCGGAAAGGTCGCCTTTCACATCCACTAAAAACACCGGCACGCCATCGTCACTAAAGGCTTCCGCCATTTTGCGTAACGTGACGGTTTTCCCTGTGCCGGTGGCGCCGGCAATTAAACCGTGGCGGTTCGCCATTTTCGCGGTGATACCAAGTTGTTGGTTTTGGCTAGTTTGGGCGAGTAAATATTGCATATTTTGTTGTTCCTAATTGATTGCGTGTTAAGCGAGGCATGATATTTAAAAAACACAGTGCGGTCAAAAATTTCAGTGTTTTTTACGTTATAATCTGCCACATTTTATTAGTTTATTAGTACGATTTGGAGTGAGGTATGTCAAAAGCAGAAGTTTTAATCATAAAAATTGGGGAAGTTGCACAATTGACCTTTGCCGATGGATCGCAATATGAAAGTGCGATTCGTAAGCAGCCGGTCGCGTCAGTGAAAATTCATGCGTTGGGGGCGGAAGGCAATGATGTTGGGTTAAAAGCGCATCATGGCGGTCCGGATAAAGCCTTATTTTTTATGTCTGACGTATCTTTTCCGGCATTAAATGCCTTGTTAGGTGAAAATTTTACTTACGATAATACGGCAATTTATGGCGAAAATTTTGTGGTATCGGGATTTAATGAAGATTCTGTGTGCGTGGGTGATCGATTTAAAGTCGGTTCGGTGCTATTGGAAGTATCTCAACCGCGTAAACCTTGCGAACGGTTGTCGAAAAATACCGAAAATGAAAATACGCAGAAAATTGTGCATCAATCAGGTTGGACGGGCTGGTATGTCCGCGTAATTGAAACCGGTGAGATTCACAAGGGCGATGAGATAATTTTGCAACAGCGTCCGTATCCGCAATTTACTATTCGTTATTTAAATCGTTTATTATCCGATAAACCGAGCATGGCGGAATTGGAACAAGCTCTGGCTATTGAAGAATTAGCCCCGGCATTTAAGCGTTCGTTAAATTCACAACTGATGAAATTACAAGAAAAACAGGGTTAAACATGACCGCACTTTTAGATTCAGCTTGCCCTTGTCAATCGAATAAATCTTACAGGGATTGTTGTGGGCGTTTTCATACACATGCCCAATTCCCTGAAACCGCTGAGCAACTCATGCGTTCCCGCTATGCCGCTTATGTGTTGAAAAATGTGCCTTATATTGTGGACACTACCGTGCCGAGCCAACAGGGGCTACTCAACGTACAAGCTATTCAAGCATGGTCGGAGGAAACGCAATGGCTGGAATTGCAAATTTTGAACACGGAAAGCTTAACGAAAACCCAAAGTGCAGTGGAATTTAATGCCGTTTTTCAAGGAGAGGAAGGGGAACAGACGCATCATGAACGGTCGATTTTTGTGAAGATTGACGAGCGTTGGTATTTTGTGGATCCAACAGTGCCTTTGCCGACGATGAAACAACCTTGCGTGTGCGGTTCCGGCAAAAAATTTAAGCATTGTTGCGGAGGCTTTTTATGAGTGAGTGGAAAACGTTTTGTACGATCTTTTGGCGGCGTTTTAATCAGAATAAATTAACCCAAGCTGCCGGTTATTTAACGTACAGCACCATGCTTGCTATTGTGCCGTTGATTATGGTGGTGTTTTCTATTTTTTCGGCATTTCCGGTATTTAATGAAGTAACGGGTGCGTTGAAAGCGTTTATTTTCACCAATTTTGCCCCGTCGGCAAGTGATATGGTGGGTCAGTACATTGATGAATTTGTGAATAATTCCAAAAAAATGAGCATGGTGGGGATTACCAGCTTGATTGTTGTGGCACTGATGTTGATTAATTCTATCGATCGCACGCTAAACAGCATTTGGCAGGATACCAGCACGCGACCGATTTTTACGTCTTTTGCGATTTATTGGTTGATTCTGACACTTGGCCCGCTGTTAGTAGGTGTTAGTATTGCCGCCAGCACCTATGTAAAGACCATGTTTGAGAGCGCGTCAAACTTTTCTTTCGGTTTGAAATTGTTGAGTTTTGTGCCGTTTTTATCCACGTGGTTTATTTTCACGATGATTTACATGGTGGTGCCGAATAAAAAAGTCAGTATCAAACATTCTGCCGCCGGTGCGCTGATTGCCGCGGTGTTTTTCACCTTGGGTAAGCAAGCCTTTACTTGGTACATCGTGACGTTCCCGTCTTATCAGTTAATTTATGGTGCGATGGCCACCCTGCCAATTATGTTGCTGTGGATTCAGTTAAGCTGGACGGTCGTGTTGCTCGGCGCGCAATTAGCGGCAGTGTTGGCGGAAGTGCGGTGGAAAAAACGGGAGAATTCATTATGAATGGGGTTTTGGGACCACATGAAGGCAAAGAGTTAGCGTTAATGCTTAATCATAAAAAGAATGTAGCTTTATTTAATAATGATTTAGGCATCCCTGCTGAATTTTTCCCATATATTGAACAAGGGATTTTTGTTGTTCTGGAACAAGCTAATGAAATTTACGTATCGACAGATGACTTTGCGTTAATAAATTTTATTGTTTATCGGAAAGGCTACGAGGTTCAGGCGGAAAAATTAAGGCACTTGTTAGCGGAAGGCGCAACTGATTTTATACCTGAGATAGAAAGGGAGATTGGACGGATTTTAGGATATAACGAACAGGATATTGAGTTTTATCTTGTCAATTTAGAACAACATTTAAAACGTAGAGAAGAATTATGATCGCATTAATTCAACGGGTAACGCAGGCGAAAGTGGAAGTGGGTGGCGAAGTCGTCGGGCAAATTGGCAAAGGTCTGCTGGTGCTGTTAGGCGTGGAAAAGGATGACGATCGCGCCAAAGCGGATAAATTGGCGGAGAAGGTCCTGAATTATCGTGTTTTCAGCGATGCAGATGACAAGATGAATTTGAACGTACAACAAGTCGCTGGCGAGGTCTTGGTGGTGTCGCAATTTACCTTGGTGGCGGATACACAAAAAGGGCTTCGTCCGAGCTTTTCCAAAGGCGCAACACCATCGTTAGCAAACGAACTTTATGAATATTTTGCACAAAAGTGCGGTGAAAAAGTGAACGTGGAATGTGGCCGATTTGCAGCGGACATGCAGGTGAGTTTAACCAATAACGGGCCGGTAACGTTTTGGTTGCAGGCATAAATTTAAATAAAATGAAGGAAATATTATGAATACAATGCAATTTTTACTGTCAACCGTCATCAGTATTTACGGTTTTATTTTCGTTTTGCGCGCGTGGTTTCAGATTGCCAGGGTGGATTTTTATCATCCGCTTTCTCAGGCGTTAGTCAAAGTAACGCAGCCCGTGTTAAATATTTTAGGGAAATTTGCGCCTACGGTGAAAGGTGTGAATCTTGCCGCATTGCTTGCTTGTTTTATTTTGGGCGTAGGGAAATTAGCGGTTATTCAGTTTTTAGATATGGCAGAGGCCTCACTTGTTGCTTATGTCATCGTTGGTATCCTGAATGTAGTACACGCCGTGGGGGAAGCGATTTTTTATGTGTTATTGATTAGCGCGATAATGAGTTGGTTTAATCGTTCGCCTAATGCCATGCAATATATGTTGTATCAGTTAAGTGAGCCTTTATTGCGCCCGATTCGTAAACTGTTGCCGAATACCGGCATGATTGATTTCTCACCGATGGTCGTGGTATTCGTTTTATTCTTTGCCAACAAAGTGTTGTATGACGTATTTGGTCAACTTTGGGCTATTGCCACATTATAGATGGGGGAAAACATGGCGGTAACCTGTATAGGCAATGATTTGCGGTTGGTGATTTTTCTACAGCCTAAAGCGGCGCAGGATAAAATCGTCGGATTGCATAACGGTGAATTAAAGGTTTGTATCACGGCACCGCCGATAGAAGGGCAGGCGAATGCGCATTTGCTGAAATTCCTCAGTAAGTTATTTAAAGTGCCGAAAAGTTCGATTGTTTTGGAAAAAGGCGAGTTAAGTCGTCATAAGCAAGTTCTCATTCCTTCACCAAAAGCCATGCCAAAGGAAATTGAAAGCCTACTCCCCAAATAAGTCGATAAGGGATAATCGTAAGGCGTGCTATGAAGATAGTAAGTCGATGTGGATTCCTGTGAAAATGAGGGAGTGGCTTTATTTTATAATGATATTTTGCTATCCTTACACCTACTTTTGGGGCTGATTCTGGATTCGACGGGATTAGCGAAGCCCGAGGTGCACGTCGAGGTGCGGTAGGCCTCGTAAATAAACCGCAAAAAAATAGTCGCAAACGACGAACAATACGCTTTAGCAGCTTAATAACCTGCTCATAGCCTTCGCTCCCCAGCTTCCGCTCGTAAGACGGGGATAAAGCGGAGTCAAACCCAAACGAGATCGTGTGGACGCCACCGTTTGAGGATCGAAGCATTAAATGGAATCAAACTAGCTTAATTATCGCGTGTCTGTCCGCAGGGTTAAGCGAATCTTAAAGACTGACTAAACGTGTAGTACTAACGGTAGAGGAATTCCGGACGGGGGTTCAACTCCCCCCAGCTCCACCAAATCCAATTCCAAACAAGTTTTATAAAGTCCGATAAAGCCTTGGTGCATAACACTCCAAGGCTTTTTTATTATCCTTTAAAACTTATCAATACATTGAGTTTTAGTAACACTGATAGTAACACTATGATAAAACAACTTAAGCCGATGTTACTACAAGCATTAAGAGTCTTATGTTACAAGGCTTTTACCGCTTTTTATATTTCTTAAATGACAGGTGATTCCGCACTGACTTCAGGGGCTTTTTTATATCCTAAGCATTCCTATCCAATCCTATAACCTCCTTGAGTTTGTGTTATTTGTTTCGTGCATTTTTCTGATTTGCCAGTATTCAAAATTTTCTGCCTTTTCTTTATCCTGCCTTGTGTTTTCAGTATAATGAGGCGTATTTTTAACCTTTCAATTTATAGAATCAATTATGACAAAATTTAATGTAAAAACTTTCCAAGGCATGATTCTTGCCTTACAAGAATACTGGGCGAACCAAGGCTGCACTATTGTGCAACCCTTTGATATGGAAGTGGGCGCGGGGACTTCTCACCCGATGACCGCATTGCGCGCGTTAGGTCCGGAGCCAATGGCGTTTGCTTATGTACAACCTTCCCGCCGTCCGACCGATGGTCGCTACGGCGAAAACCCAAACCGTTTACAGCATTACTACCAATTCCAAGTGGTGATTAAACCCTCTCCGGACAATATTCAAGAATTGTATTTAGGTTCCCTTGAAATGCTTGGCTTTGACCCGACCAAAAACGATATTCGTTTTGTGGAAGATAACTGGGAAAACCCAACCTTAGGCGCATGGGGCTTGGGCTGGGAAGTGTGGTTAAACGGCATGGAAGTGACTCAATTTACCTATTTCCAGCAAGTGGGCGGCTTAGAATGTAAACCGGTTACCGGCGAGGTGACCTATGGTTTAGAGCGTTTGGCGATGTACATTCAAGGCGTGGATTCTGTATATGACTTAGTTTGGTCTGACGGCCCGCTGGGCAAAACCACCTACGGCGATGTGTTCCATCAAAACGAAGTGGAACAATCCACCTACAATTTTGAATATGCCGACACTGATTTCTTATTCTATTGCTTCGATCAATATGAAAAAGAAGCAAAAAGTTTATTGGCATTAGAACGTCCGTTACCGTTGCCGGCTTACGAGCGTATTTTAAAAGCGGCACACAGCTTTAACTTGTTAGACGCACGCAAAGCCATTTCCGTTACTGAACGCCAACGCTACATTTTACGCATTCGTGCCCTCACCAAAGGCGTGGCGGAAGCTTATTATGCCAGCCGTGAGGCCTTAGGTTTCCCGGGCTGTAAGTAATATAAAATGAGAATTTGAATCATGAATAATAGAACAATTCAATTAAACTTATCTAAGTTTAGAGCAATTAATGAGGCTAATATAGATTTAAATGGTATTAGTGTTGTTTCTGGGATTAATGGTTCTGGCAAAAGTACCTTATCTAAAATACTTTATTATTTCTTCAAGATATCTAACAATTTTGAAGCAGAGGTTTATAAAAATTATGAAAGTGATATGACTATAATTAAAGATGGATTATATTATATAACAAGGAATTTTCCTGATAAGGGTGATAATTATTCAATAAGAAATATATATGATTTATTTAATGTAAATGTAATGGCATTGGATGAATTTTCGGAGAAAAAAAATAGAATAATTAATTTTATTAAATCTGTTTCTAAAGATTATGATAAGGTTTCTCGCCTTAATAATGATCAATCACTAGATAATATATTATACGCTGTTAATAGCCTTATATTTAAAAAGGATTTAAAAAGTAACTTTTTTGATTCTCTAATTAAGAAAGTAGATAGTGTTTTTAATCAGATGGAAAAAGATATTGATGAAAAGCCATCGGTATATTTTAAAAAAGAATTAGGAAGAATATTTAATACTTATTTAGAGCCGTCGTTATTAGAAGTTAAAGAAATGAAAAATCGATTATTTTCTTATGATGAAATGTCTTTTTCCAGCTCTCTTTTTATAAATAATACTATTTATATTGATAACCCTATGGCGTTTGAAAATAATAATGATAATTATGATTATTGGAATGATCTTAATATCTTATTATATAAGAAATCATCTAATCATAGCAATAATATTTGTGAGATTATAGTTAATGATGTGCTTGAAGCTGATATTAATAAAGATGATATGGGCAATAGATTAGTATATCAAAGGAAATTCGATAGTCTTATGTTGGATCTGCAAGAATGTGCTACTGGTATAAAATCAATTGGAGTTATATATACGCTAATTAAAAATGGTTCTATCAATGATAAAACTCTTTTAATCATTGATGAGCCAGAAGTTTATCTTCACCCACAATGGATTGTTGAATATGCTAGAATTTTAGTATTAATACACAAGTATATAGGTTGTCATATATTTATATCAAGTCATAGCCCTGATATGATTCAAGCTATACGCTATATTTCAGAAAAACAAGATGTTTTAGAAAGTTTAGATTTTTACTTGGCACATGAAGATAATAATAGGAAATATACATATAGACATTTATCTAAAGATATTGAACCAATATTTGAGTGCTTTAATATTTCATTACACAAAATAGAAAAGTATTCTATTTAGAAGGAGATTTTAGTGTTATTTAATGAATGTCAGACTATATCTACTGTTTCTAATGAGAAATTTTCTAAAATTAAAGCTATAGATTGCTTAATTAATGTAATAGAACTATTTAATAATAATGATTTATCACAATTAGAATCTTTAATTTTTAATAATATGAATTATAAGGTTGTTGATATGGATAAGCTAGAGGAGAAATTCTCTCATTTTTATTCTAGAAATAAGAGAAAATCTATGGATTTTGCATTTGTTATTAATTTTAATAATCAGTTCTTTACAGTTATTTTAGAGTTAAGGCTAAATTATATTAATGTATCAAATCTAAATTTAAACTCATTGAAAGAGAAGGATAAGACATCAACAAGGCAATCAAGATTATTTGGTTTTCCTATTCATAATGAAAGATATTTCATTTTTAAAAATGGTATAAAACAACAAGCGATAAATAGATTAAATAGAATGAACCCTAGGTGCCCAAATAATTATAAAGTAAAAACTCCCCAGGAGTTATATAGTGATTTTTTCTAGTAAACTATTAGTAATTAGAAATCAATAAGGAAGTATAATGACCGATTTTCAATATCCGGACGATATTTACACCGAAGCGGAACCGGATGTAAACACGCTGGCAAATTTAGGGCCTTTAGCGCCGATGGCTGGCATTTGGGAGGGCAAGCGCGGTTTGGATATCAATCCAAAGGCGGAAGGGCCGGAGAAAGATCCTTATATCGAACATTACGAGTTGCAACCGATTGATGCACAAACGAATGGCCCACAACTGTATTACGGCTTGCGTTATCACACGCGGATTGTGCAGCCTGATGAGGTGGAAACCTTTCACGATCAAGTGGGCTATTGGTTATGGGAACCGGCAACCGGCACGATTTCTTTGTCGTTAAGTATTCCACGTGGACAAAGCCTGATTGCCACCGGTCATGCCGCACCGGATGCGAAAGAATTTACGCTAAAAGCTGTGCGTGGTTCTCTAACGAATGGCATTATCTCAAATCCGTTTATTGAGCAATCTTTCACCACAGAAAGCTATGAGATTACGGTAAAAATTCATGAGGATGGCACGTGGTCTTACGATCAAATTACCACAATGATTATCCCAAATTACGACGAACCATTTGAGCATCGTGATCGTAACCGCCTAACCAAAATCGGCGAACCAACGCCAAATCCAACCGCACTTGCTGTGGCAAATAAAGAATAAGGAGTCGTGATGAAACCAATTCTTTATTATGCCGAGCAATGCCCTGATACAGCCCCGTTTGTGGCGGAGTTAAAACGCCTCGGTGTGGAATATGAAGAGGTGGAAGTATTGTCTTCTATTCCGAACTTAAAACAATTTCTACGTCTGCGTGACAATCATGCAGAGTTCGATGCGGTGAAAGCCAAAGGCTACGCGGGTTTTCCGGCGTTATTACTGGAAGACGGCCGAGTGATTTTGGATGAAACCCAATTAAAAGCGATTTTTGCCTGATTTAAAATGCTGCCTAAGTGCGGTCGATTTCAGGTAAGTCATGGCGAGGTGATTCGTTACGCCATGTTTGATATTTACGAAATATTTTCTAATCGGCGATGATGCTTTGATGTTCCCCCATCATCGGTTTAACCCCAACCATTTAGTTTATTTGAGCCCATTTTATGCAAAAGACAACTTTCAAACCCAAGTTCATCGCTGCGTTTGTCGCATTGAACCTAAGCCCAATGGCCTTCGCCGGACAAGTTTATTCCGGCGTGGATTATCAATATTTTCGTGATTTTGCCGAGAATAAAGGTAAGTTTACGCCCGGTGCGCAAAATATAGAGGTGGTGAATAAAAAAGGCGAATCTATCGGCACCATGATGCAAAACGCGCCGATGATAGATTTTTCGGTGGTTAGCCGTAATGGTGTGGCAGCGCTGGTGGGCGATCAATATATCGTTAGCGTGGCACATAATGTGGGTTATAGCGGTGTTGACTTTGGCATGGAGGGCAGTAACCCCGATCAGCACCGATTCGGTTATAACATCGTTAAACGAAATAATTATAAAAACGACTCCACTCACCCTTACATGACGGACTATCATAACCCTCGTTTAACCAAATTTGTCACAGAAGCCGCACCGATAGAAATGGTGTCAAATATGCAAGGCAACACCTATGGGGATTTAGAAAAGTATCCGATGCGGGTGCGAATTGGTAGCGGTCGGCAAGTTGTGCGTGATGCTCAGGACAAGGATACCGAGGGTTCAGGCGCATACCACTACAGAACCGCAGGTAATACGTTTATGCAAGGCTGGGCGAACAATGGTGAGGTCAGTTTAAGCGGTGATGTGCGTTATCCGAATCAATATGGTCCGTTACCCATTTCAGGTTCTGGCGGTGACAGTGGTTCCCCGATGTTTATTTACGATAAAACCGCAGGAAAATGGCTGTTAAACGGTGTATTGCGTAGCGGACACCCTTATGAAGGCAAAGAGAATACCTACCAAATTGCACGTAAGAATTATTTGGATGAAATCATTGCAAGAGATTTGGTCACCGTATTTGAAGCTACAGCAGCCTCTTATGACTGGACAGCAGATGGCAATGGCAGTGGCACCTTAATCAAAGACGGTAGAGTCGCTGCAAATACTCCGCTTGCTAATTACAGCCTACCTTCTTCCGGTAGAGATGAATCTTTTGGATATGGCGGGCCAAACCCTTATATGCCGGCACTTCATCACGGTAAGAACATTTACTTTGGAAATCTGGAAAATGGCACAGTAACCCTGAAAAATAATATCGACCAAGGCGCCGGTGGGTTAACTTTCGAAGGGGATTTTGTGGTGCAGCCTACCACTGATGAAACCTGGAAAGGTGCCGGTGTTTCAGTGGGTGAAGGCAGTACCGTTACATGGAAGATCAAAAATCCGGCAGGCGATCGCTTGTCTAAAATTGGACAAGGCACGTTATTGGTCAATGGCAAAGGTGAAAACCTTGGTGATATCAGCGTGGGAGATGGCCTTGTTGTCTTGAATCAACAAGCAGACGAGCAAAACAAAAAACAAGCCTTTAATCAATTAGGCATTGTGAGCGGTCGCCCAACGGTGAAATTAGAAAGTGCCGACCAAGTCAATCCAAACAATATTTATTTCGGCTTCCGTGGCGGTCGTTTAGATCTCAACGGCAATGCACTCACCTTCAACCGCATTCAAAATACCGATGAAGGTGCACAAATTGTTAACCACAACAAAGATAAAGAAGCCAACGTCACGATTTTAGGCAATGCGAAAATTGATAATGAAAAAGACATTAACCAATCCAAAGCGACAGCGTTTAACGGCTGGTTTGGTGAAACCAATGCGGCACTTCATAACGGTCGATTAAATCTCAACTATCAACCTACACACGCAGACAGCGTCTTTTTATTGTCAGGCGGAACCAACTTAAATGGCGATATTACGCAGGAAAACGGCACGTTAGTCTTTAGCGGTCGCCCAACGCCTCATGCCTATAACCACTTGAATAGACCTGCGCTCATTGGACGACCACAAGGTGAAGTGGTGCAAGATGATGATTGGTTAAATCGCACATTCAAAGCCGATAATTTCATCATTAATGATGGAAGTGCGGTCGTTTCTCGGAATGTTTCTGAGATAAGTGGTAATTGGCAATTAAGCAAATATGCCAAGGCGACATTCGGCGTGACCGACAAACAGGCGAATTTCATTTGTGCACGCTCTGACTGGACGGGACTCACAAAATGCGATAATCAAACCTTGTCGGATAAAGCTTTTCGTAGCATTGAACGGACGAAAATCAAGGGATCGCTCAGTGCGTCTGATAGTGCGACTTTACTTGTTCAAGGGCTGGCCGATGTGGTTGGTAGCGTCATGTTAAGTGGATTCAGCCGATATCATTTAACCCATAATGCCACCCAAACCGGTATGCTTCATGTTAATGATCGCGCGGTAGCAACGGTGGACAACGCCACTTTGGCAGGGGATGTATGGCTTTCGGATATTACCACCCTCAACCTTGTGAACACCCGCTTCACTCACCAAATTCGAGGAAGCAAACACACATCGGTGTCGTTGTCAGACAATGCGCACTGGACGTTGCCGGAGAGCACAAGGGTAGGTAATTTAAGCCTTGATAACAGCCAAATTACGTTAAATCCGGATTTTACGACCCAAAAGGATAATCAAACGTTTAACACGCTAGAAGTGTTGGGAGATCTTGACGGAAATGGCACCATTAATTACCGCACTTATTTGCAGGAAAATAAAGGTGACCACGTCATTGTACGAGGCAAAGCGGCAGGGAATTTCGTATTAAATGTGCGTAACACCGGTGCCGAACCACAAAACTTGGCACAGCTTAGCTTGTTGGAATTAAATAATCCTGCGCAATCTGACGATGTCAATGTTTCTTTAGCCAATGGCAGTGTGGATGCCGGAGCATACCGCTATGAACTCAGAAATGACGATTTTGATTATCGACTCTACAACCCTAAAAAAGAAAAAGAGCTCGCTGATCAAGAACGCATTGCTGAAGAAAAACGCAAAGCTGAAGAAGCAGCACGTTTAGCAGAAGAAAAACGTAAGATGGAAGAAGCCGCGCGCTTAGCGGAAGAAAAACGTAAAGCCGATGAAGCTGCGCGTTTAGCCGAAGAAAAACGTAAAGCCGAAGAAGCCGCTCGCCTAGAGGAAGCAAAACGCAAAGCTGAAGAAGCAGCACGTTTAGCAGAAGAAAAACGTAAGATGGAAGAAGCCGCGCGCTTAGCGGAAGAAAAACGTAAAGCCGATGAAGCAGCGCGTTTAGCCGAAGAACAACGTAAAGCAGAAGAAGCCGCCCGTCTAGCGGAAGAAAAACGCAAAGCCGAAGAAGCAGCGCGTTTAGCAGAAGAAAAACGTAAGATGGAAGAAG
>NZ_KE952625.1:16738-33685 GCF_000466335.1 Aggregatibacter sp. oral taxon 458 str. W10330
AAGCCGCACGTTTAGCCGAAGAAAAACGTAAAGCGGATGAGGCAGCACGTTTAGCGGAAGAAAATCGCAAAGCCGATGAAGCCGCGCGTTTAGCCGAGGAAAAACGTAAAGCCGATGAAGCGGCGCGTTTAGCCGAAGAAAATCGCAAAGCGGACGAAGCCGCCCGTCTAGCGGAAGAAAAACGTAAAGCAGAAGAAGCCGCGCGTTTAGCGGAAGAAAATCGTAAAGCAGAAGAAGCAGCACGTTTAGCGGAAGAAAAACGCAAAGCGGACGAAGAGGCACGTTTAGCGGAAGTAAATCGTAAAGCGGAAGAAGCAGCGCGCCTAGCGGAAGAAAAACGGAAAGCGGAAGAAGCCGCACTCTTAGCGGAAGAAAAACGTAAAGCAGAAGAAGCCGCACGCTTAGCGGAAGAGAAACGTAAAGCCGAAGAGGCTGCACGTCTAGCCGAAGAGAAACGCAAAGCAGAGGAAGCTGCGCGTGCCGTTAAGCAAAAAGACATGATCAGCCGTTATTCCAACAGCGCATTGTCCGAACTTTCAGCAACGGCAAATAATGTCTTGTTTGTACTGGATGAATTGAATAAACAACTGGTGTCAAATGATACTGCGTCTGTATGGGTCAATACGTCGAATCGCTCTCGTCGTTATGGCTCAGATGATTTCCGTAGCTACAAACAAGAAACGCATTTAACCCAACTTGGCGCACAACACATTGACGATAATTATCGTCTTGGACTGTTGTTCTCTCATGCTCGAGCAAACAATACCTTTGATGATAACATCGGCAGCAAAAATCGTCTGACCATGTTGTCGGCTTTCGGTAAATACGATTTTGCTAACGGCTTGAATGTCTTTGCCGATATGAGTTACGGTTCAAGTGCGGGTGAAATTCGTGGTGAATTGCAAGACGCAGATATCCAACGCCATATTGTGGCATTGGGTGCTGGGGTAGGTTACCAACTGAAGTTAGGTAAATTGGCGTTTAAACCGAATGCAAGCGTACATCGTTACCATATTTCAAGTGAGGATTATCAATACGATCAATCTCGAATTCATACGCCGTCCGCGAATTTTAATGTTTACCAAGCCGGTGTTACGGTGGATTACACCTTTGGCCCATGGGCGGGTGTCATGCTTCGTCCGTCCGTGAGCGTCAATTATGTGGATGCCTCCGATTCCAAGCTTGCCGTACAGGTGAATCAGGTACCATTGATGCAACGTTTTGACCGTTATTGGCAGCAAGAAATCGGTTTAAGTGCCGGTTTCGGCGGTTGGCAGGTCGGCGGTTATGCTGCCCAATCTCGCGGCAAACAGTTGGATAAACAACATCAGTTTGGTTTGAAAGTAGGGTATCGTTGGTAAAGCAATCGAACCCGACAGAAATAAGCACAAAAGATGATAGCATTGTGCAGTTATCGAATTATTCTTATTTAGAAAGGTAAAAAAGATGAAAAAACACCTCAAATTCTGACCGCACTTTTGCTTGGTTCTGCCTTGGCGGGCAGTGTATTTGCCGCGGAACATCGCCCAAATATACCGAATGCAGAGTATGAACTTGAGAAAGTCTTGATTTTTAGCCGCCATGGATTACGCTCGCCGGTGGAAAAAGATCCGCAAGAAATGGCGAAATATTCCCCGTATGAATGGGCAAAATGGAATGTACCATCAGGCTATCTCACGGCAAAAGGGACGGTGTTAGAAACCTATTTCGGACAATATTTAGGTCAATGGCTTGCAGATAAAGGGTTATTAACAACTGAACGTTGTGCATCGGGCGAAGGTATTTTCGCTTATGCCAATGGAGTGCAACGCACCATTGCAACAGGGCAAGCCATTGTGGCTGGCGCATTTGCGGGCTGTAATGTTCAACTGCAACATCATGGTAAAATTGGTTCAGAAAAAGATCCAATTTTTAACACGCAGGCGCACAATCCAAGTCAAGCCTTGATTGAATCGGCAAAAAATAACGTTGATTTAACCGCTTTACAGCAAAAATTAGCGCCGAATTATGCGCTATTAAGTGAAATCATCGATTACAAAAACTCACCAAATTGCGTGCAAAAAGGCGAATGTGATTTAGGTGGAAAAGTCGGTGAATACAGTATTAAAGACGGCAAATCGGTTAAAATTACCGGCGCTATTAGCACAGGGAAGAAAATTGTCAGTGCATTATTGCTCGCCCATTATGTGGGTAAGCCTTATGCAGAAATCGCAAACGGTCGTGTGGATAGCCAAGAAAAATGGCGTGCAATTAACGAAATTAAAAACGAATATTACCGCACTTTATTTAAAAATAACGAGGCGTTAGCACAAAATGCCTCATACCCGTTATTGGCATTTATTCAGCAACAGCTAAATAGTGAAAACAAAATTAACTTATTGGTTGGACACGATTCCAATATTGTCGCTCTGCTTGCAGCACTAGGTGTTGAGCCTTATGAGTTAGATGATTCATTGGAAAATATCCCCATCGGTGGCAAGTTGCTATTTGAAGTGTGGAAACACAAACCAAGTGGCAAGCTCAAATTTAAGTTAGATTATGTGTATCAAAGCACTGAACAGCTGATTAACATCACGCCATTAAGTTTAGTGACACCACCAAACCAAACAGCATTAACCCTTAAAGGCTGTGAAAAAGATGAAAAGGGCTTTTGTGATTATGAGCGGTTTCAACAGGTGTTGAGTGAAGGGATTGAGAACGGCAAGAAGTAGCTTTCATGTAACCCTATGAAAAATACTTAAAAGAGAATTCGCAGAAATTGCGAGTGGATCAAACGGATGCGGAAAGAAAGCTATGGCAACGCATCAATCGAGATCAATTATTAGGTTTTCGATTTAATCGACAAAAGCCACTTTTAAGTTATATCGTTGATTTTTATTGTGCGAAAGCAAAGCTGATTATCGAATTAGATGGTAGTCAGCACTATGAACCTGATTATCAGGAAAAAGACGCATTGCGAGATGCAGAATTAAATTCACTTGGTTTTACGGTGATGCGGTTTAGCAATGATGAAGTCATGCGTGAAATTGAAGCGGTAGTCGAGCAGATTTATTTGTTTTTAGAGAATGTAAGGGCTGATTGAGTATAAGGTTGGATTAACTTCTGCTAAATCTCCCCTAACCCCTCTTTGCTAAAGAGGGGGAATTCTTGAGTAAATTGACAGTAGCGGGCTATTTATATTTTAGAATATAAGGGATTGTTGAGTATGAGGTTGGATTAACCTCTGCGACAAACGCTTGCGTTTGAACGTTGCTTTAGCAACGGCACGAAGTGCGAGCGAAGCGAGTAAATCTCCCCTACCCCTCTTTGCTAAAGAGGGGAATTTCTTGAGTAAATTAATATTAGCGTGGGCTATTTATATTTTAATTTCAATATAGATTAAATCATCTGCTTTCAAAAAACGTTAAAGTAAAACATAGATATTTAACTCTGCAAAGCTCCAATCCCCTCTTTAGCAAAGAGGGGTAGGGGAGATTTGGTAGAAGTGATAACGAAGAAAATAATCAAATAGGACATGAATTTCTTAATTTACACACGCTATAAGAGATAACGGAAAATATAATGAAGCAACATACTTATCAAACTACCGTAGAATGGGTTGGAAATTCAGGGAGAGGCACTTCTTCTTATACCGCGTATGAGCGGGATTTTATTGCTTCGGCACCGAATAAACCTAATATTTTAGGTTCTGCTGATCCTGCTTTTCGTGGTGATAAAACACGTTGGAACCCAGAAGATATGTTATTAGCCTCCATTTCTGCCTGTCATAAATTATGGTATTTACATTTTTGTGCCGTTAATAACATTATTGTGCAAGAATACCGTGATGAAGCAATAGCAATTATGGATGAAGGCAGTTCTGAACAAGCAGGACGTTTTATTTCAGCAACATTAAAACCTCGTGTAAGAATTTCAAGTGAGTCGGATGCTGTTAAGGCATTGGCATTACATGAAAATGCGCATCACGCGTGTTTTATTGCAAATTCACTTAATTTTCCAGTGAAATGTGAAGCTATTATTGAAAAAGATTAAATTAAAATAAAATGGTGCCAAGGTGCACCTTACCAGAGAAAACAAAATGACAACCCAAAACTTCCTAGTAGAAATCGGCACAGAGGAGCTGCCACCAAAAGCTCTCAAAACATTAGCAACCTCTTTTGCGGATAACGTTGAAGCGGAATTAAACCAAGCAGGTTTAACCTTCGACAAAATCGAATGGTTTGCGGCACCGCGCCGTTTGGCGGTGAAAGTGTTGAACTTAGCCACACAGCAACCAAGCAAAGAAATCGAAAAACGCGGGCCGGCAGTGTCAGCCGCTTTTGACGCGGAAGGTAAACCAACTAAAGCGGCAGAAGGCTGGGCGCGTGGTTGTGGTATTACCGTTGATCAAGCAGAGCGTATTGCGACTGATAAAGGCGAATGGCTCGTTCACCGTGCGAAAATTGAAGGTCAACCGACTAAAAACTTACTTAACGACATTGTGGCTAATGCCTTGGCAAAACTGCCAATTCCAAAACCAATGCGTTGGGCAGACAAAACCGTGCAATTTATCCGTCCGGTACACACGGTGACCATGCTGTTAGGCGATGAGTTAATCGAAGGCGAAATCTTAGGTGTGGCAAGTGCGCGTACTATTCGCGGTCACCGTTTCTTAGGTGAAAAAGAATTTGAAATTCAACATGCAGACCAATATCCACAATTATTACGTGAAAAAGGTTCTGTAGTAGCCGATTTCAACGAGCGTAAAGCAGAAATTCTTGCAAAATCTCAAGCAAAAGCGACCGCACTTGGCGGCGTAGCAGACATTGAAGAAAGCTTGCTTGAAGAAGTCACTTCCTTGGTGGAATATCCAAACGTGTTAGCGGCGAAATTTGAAGAACGCTTCTTAGCGGTACCAGCCGAAGCCTTGGTTTACACCATGAAAGGTGACCAAAAATATTTTCCGATTTATGATAAAGACGGCAAATTATTACCGCACTTTATTTTCGTCTCGAACATTAACCCTGACGATCCAAGTGCGATTATTGAAGGGAACGAAAAAGTGGTTCGTCCACGTCTAACCGATGCGGAATTCTTCTTCAAAACCGATTTAAAACAAAAACTGGTTGATCGTTTACCACGCTTAGAAACCGTGTTGTTCCAACAACAACTGGGTACATTGAAAGACAAAACTGACCGCATTGAGCAATTGGCAGGCGAAATTGCAAAACAAATCGGTGCAGACGAAGCGAAAGCAAAACGTGCGGGATTGCTGTCAAAATGTGACTTGATGACCAACATGGTATTTGAATTCACCGATACGCAAGGTGTAATGGGCATGCACTATGCTCGTCACGATGGTGAAGACGAAGAAGTGGCGGTGGCGTTAAACGAACAATATATGCCACGCTTTGCGGGAGATGAGTTACCGAAATCCTTAGTGGCAAGTGCTGTCGCTTTGGCGGATAAATTTGACACTTTGACGGGTATCTTCGGTATCGGACAAGCGCCTAAAGGCAGCGCAGACCCATTTGCATTACGTCGTGCAGCATTAGGTGCATTGCGTATTATCGTTGAGAAAAACTTACCACTGGATTTAGAAGATTTAGTGAAAAAATCAGCCGCACTTTTCGGTGATAAACTCACCAATCAAAACGTGGTTGCTGATGTCGTGGACTTCATGCTCGGTCGTTTCCGTGCATGGTATCAAGATGAAGGCATTGCGGTGGATGTGATTCAAGCGGTATTGGCGCGTCGTCCAACCCGTCCGGCTGATTTTGATGCGCGTGTGCGTGCGGTTTCTCATTTCCGTACCCTTGATTCTGCGGAAGCCTTGGCGGCCGCCAATAAACGTGTGGCGAATATTTTGGCGAAAGTGGAAGGCGATATTGGCGCAGTTGATGTGGCGTTATGCATTGAGCCGGCAGAACAAGTGCTTGCGCAAAGCGTGTTAAGTTTGGCAAAAGAGGTTCAGCCGTTAATCGCACAAGGCGAATACACGGCGGTGTTGGATAAACTCGCCGGCTTGCGTCAACCGGTAGATAACTTCTTTGACAATGTGATGGTAAATGCGGAAGACGCGAAATTGCGCCAAAACCGTTTAGCCATTTTGAACACGTTGCAAGGCTTGTTCTTACAAGTGGCGGATATTTCGTTGTTGCAATAACGCCTGTGCTTTATGGCAGAGTTGCCGGTTAAATGGCGTTTTGCCGAATGTTAAGGAACGCTCGCAGAGGCTTGATTCTGCGGGTGTTTTGTTTTCATACGCTTATCGCAAAGCATTATATGCGATTCCGCTGATAACCCGTGGTGTCAGGTGATTTCTTCCCAATTAATCCAACAATAGTGCTAACCTTATGATGTCAAAAGAGAATTTCGAACAGCATACGCCGATGATGAAACAATATCTGCAACTCAAAGCGGAGAATCCGGATATTTTGTTATTTTATCGCATGGGCGATTTTTACGAACTGTTTTATGACGATGCAAAACGCGCCTCCGCACTGTTGGATATTTCGCTGACCAAACGAGGACAATCTGCAGGGCAGCCAATTCCTATGGCTGGCGTGCCTTATCACGCGGTGGAAGGCTATTTAGCGAAGTTGGTGCAGTTAGGGGAGTCCGTCGCCATTTGTGAACAAATCGGTGATCCGAATACGGCGAAAGGCCCCGTTGAACGCCAAATTGTGCGCATTGTCACGCCGGGCACGGTGAGTGATGAAGCGTTGTTACCGGAACGGCAAGACAACCTCATTGCCGCAGTGTATCAAGAAAACGATCACTTCGGTTTGGCGACCTTAGATATGACATCCGGTCGTTTTCAGCTATGCGAACCGCAATCCAAAGCGGATTTGCAAACGGAATTACAACGCATCGCGCCGGTAGAATTGCTCTATTGCGAAGATTTTACCGATTTTCAGTTAATTGAACACGCTAAAGGTTTGCGTCGTCGCCCTATTTGGGAATTCGAGCTAAAAACCGCCATTCAACAGCTTTGCCATCAATTTAATACCAAAGACTTGCGCGGATTCGGCGTGGAAAAAGCGATTCTGGGTTTATGTGCCGCCGGTTGTTTATTGCAATACGCACGCGAAACGCAACGCACCGCCTTGCCGCATATTCAAAGCATTCATCTCATTCAACACAGCGAAAATATTCAGTTGGACGCGGCAACCCGTCGCAATTTGGAGCTCACTCAAAATCTGGCGGGCGGTACGGAAAACACGCTGGCGGCAGTGTTGGATAAATGTGTCACCCCAATGGGGAGTCGTTTGCTCAAACGCTGGATTCACCAACCGATTTGCGATGTAGAAAAACTCACGCAACGCCAACAAGCCATTGGGGCGATTTTAGAGCAGGATTTAGTGGCAGATTTGCAACCTTATTTGCAACAAGTGGGTGATATGGAACGCATTTTGGCGCGCGTGGCTTTACGCACCGCCCGCCCGCGTGATTTAACCCGCTTGCGTACCGCTTTAGAGCAGATTCCTTATATAAAAAATCGGTTGGCTGAAAAAACATCCGACAAAATGACCGCACTTTACCAACAACTGGGCGATTTTTCAGCCCAATTTGACCTTTTACAACGGGCGATTATTGACAGTCCACCTGTGTTAATTCGTGATGGTGGCGTCATTGCGGCAGGTTACAATGCAGAATTGGATGAATGGCGTGAATTATCTGACGGTGCAACTCGTTATTTAGAAGATTTGGAACAACGAGAACGGGAAAGCACCGGTATTGATACGTTGAAAATCGGATTCAATGCCGTGCACGGTTATTACATTCAAATTAGCCAAGGGCAGGCCCATAAGGCGCCGATTCATTATGTGCGTCGTCAAACCTTAAAAAATGCCGAACGTTATATCATTCCTGAACTGAAAACCTATGAAGACAAGGTGTTGAAAGCAAAAGGCGCTTCTTTGGCTCTGGAAAAGCAGCTATACGATGAAATTTTCGACCAATTATTACCGCACTTGGGTGACTTACAGCTCGCCGGTTTGGCATTAGCCGAATTGGATGTGCTCACCAATTTAGCGGAGCGGGCGGAAAGTCTGAATTATGTGGCGCCGACCTTCTCGGCACAAACGGGCATTCATATTCAAAATGGCCGTCACCCAGTGGTGGAGCAAGTATTGAAAGAACCGTTTATTGCCAACCCAACAGAGCTTACCGAACAGCAACATTTTCTCATTATCACCGGCCCGAATATGGGCGGTAAAAGTACCTATATGCGCCAAACAGCGCTGATTACCTTAATGGCGTATATGGGCAGTTTCGTACCGGCAGACAGTGCCGTCATTGGCCCTGTTGATCGTATTTTTACCCGTATCGGCGCTTCTGATGATCTCGCTTCCGGACGTTCAACCTTCATGGTAGAAATGACGGAAATGGCGAATATTCTGCATCAAGCGACGGATAAAAGTTTGGTGTTAATTGATGAAATCGGCCGTGGAACCTCCACTTACGACGGTTTGTCCCTCGCCTGGGCTTGCGCCGAATGGTTAGCGAAGAAAATCCGTTCTTTAACCTTATTCGCCACCCACTATTTTGAGCTCACCGTGCTACCGGAGCAGGTGCAGGGCATCGGTAATATTCATTTAGATGCCATTGAGCATAATGACACCATCGCTTTCATGCACGCCGTACAAAAAGGCGCTGCCAGTAAAAGCTACGGTCTTGCTGTTGCTGCCTTGGCGGGCGTGCCACAACAAGTCATCAAGCTTGCCAAACAAAAACTGGCGCAATTAGAAAAACTATCACAGCAAAATGCCAACCAACAGATTCAGGATCTGCGTTTATTAAATCAACGCCAAGGTGAATTAGCATTTGATCGGGCAGAAGATGAAAATAAGGATATGCTATTGAATATGTTACAAGAATTAGATCCGGATGAATTAAGTCCAAAACAGGCATTGGCCTATTTGTATCAGTTAAAGAAAATGGTGAAAGGGTGATATTAGTGATTTTCGAATAAATCGGAGATTTTTCATCTGAAGTGCGGTCACAAAATCCAACGGATTTTGAACGTTGGGTTTGTCAAGGGCTCCATTAAATTGAACCATCGAAATCAATTCAATTATGAGTCATTTCTGCGATATTTTCATTGTGAACCCAATAAAAAAACCGACATGGCTGTCGGTTTTTTGATATCGGTAAATTAGACACTTATTGCGGTTTTTAATTTTTTCAGTGCGTTGGTTTCGAGCTGACGAACGCGTTCGGCAGAAATATTGTATTTTGCTGCCAAATCTTGCAACGTAGCTTTGGTTTCATCCAACCAGCGGGCTTTGATAATGTCTTGGCTACGGGCATCCAAGTTATCCAAAGCCACAGTAAGTCGGTCGGTAGCTTGTGCTTCGTAGTTTTCATTTTCTAATTCCGCTGCAAAATTGGAGCTTTTATCTTCCAAGTATAATGCCGGTGCATAGGTTTCTTCATCATGATCATCGGTTGGTAAATCAAAGGTGACATCCGCTCCAGTCATACGCGATTCCATTTCCACTACATCTTGCGGGGATACGCCCAACTCATTGGCGACCATGTCCACTTCGTTTTCATTAAACCAACCTAAGCGTTGTTTGGTTTTGCGTAGATTAAAGAACAACTTACGTTGCGCTTTGGTCGTCGCAACTTTCACAATACGCCAGTTACGCAAAACGTATTCGTGAATTTCCGCTTTGATCCAATGCACTGCGAAAGACACTAAGCGAACACCGACCTCCGGGTTAAAACGCTTAACCGCTTTCATTAAACCGATATTGCCCTCTTGAATTAAATCCGCTTGTGGCAAGCCATAACCGGAATAGCCACGGGCAACATGGATAACGAAGCGCAAGTGAGATAACACGAGTTTTTTGGCCGCTTCAATATCTTCGTGGTAATACAAACGTTCCGCGAGTTCCTTTTCCTCTTCCGCTGTTAACATCGGGTATTCGTTCGCTGCGCGAATATAGGCTTCTAAGCTTCCTTGGGGAACTAACATCATAGTTTGAGTTTCTTTATCCATCATCTTCCTTCTTACTGACATCACCAAGCTTGATTAAGCTCAGTTATAACATAATTCATCAGAATTTCAATCGGTTTGGACGATTGAATTCGATCATTTCACGGTTAATATGACCTATTTTTAGCCTAAAAGTTCTTTTGTTGACTAAAAAAAGTGCGGTCAAAAAATCCAACGGATTTTTAACGTTGGCTTTGCCAACGGCGCCACTGGTACGAACAATCGAACTGGATTCGATTGTGAGTCATCTTTTACCTGTTTTCTTTATTTATACTTGCTGAAAAAAGCATTACGCATCACGTTTTTTGCCCACCAACATAGTCAAGAACATCACCACTAATGCCGGCACTAACCATGCTAAGCCATTATCATATAATGGGAAATTACTAAGGAATTGTTTCATGCCATCAGATAATAACCCTACGTTATTTAAACTGTCGCACAGACTAAAACACACCGTTATCGCAATGGTGGCGCGATAGGTTAATTTCACACAAGGCAATTTAGCGCGGACGAATTGCAATACCACCAACATAATCGCCACCGGATAAATTAATAACAACGCCGGAATGGTGACTTGTAATAATTTCGTTAAACCGTTTTCGGAAATGATGGTCGTCATGACAGTAAACACCACCACCCAGAAAGAATATGGCAAGCGGTTAGAGAATTTAGCGAAATAGTAAGCACAAGCACTGGTCACGCCCACTAAAGTGGTTAAACTTGCCAAGAAGATGATACCGGACATAATCCAAGAACCTTCTTTGCCAAATAACACGTTTACATAACGAGAAAAAATTTGACCGCCATTGCTGACGCCTTGCGCCACTTGGTCACTGGTTGCGCCAAGATAGAAAAGGGAGAAATAAAGTGCGGCTAATAAAACCACTGAAATGCCACCGGCGGATATGGTGTAACGCATGATTTTTTGCGGTTCGGTGATATTTTTTGCGCTTAACGCACGCGCTACGATGCCACCGAAAGCAATCGCTGCCAAGACATCCATGGTTTGATAACCGCTAATTAAACCGGTAGTCAATGCTGAACTGTCCGCATAGCTTTTGCTTGGCGCGACAATATCCGACAAGGGAGAGATAAAGACGGTTACGGTCACCACCACTAACAACACCAATAATGCCGGGGTCATAAATTTGCCTACGCTGGAAATAATGGTGTTCGGTTTCAGCATAAATAGCATGGCGATAATGTTGAAGACTACCGCAAAAATTAGATGATTTCTTGACGTGTCTGCCACTATATCCAGTGGTATAAATGCCATTTCGTATGCCACGTTGGTAATGCGTGGCATCGCAAACGTAGAACCAATGACCAAATACAACGTGGCTAAAAATAAGACCTCTGCCCATTTGGGAAGGTCGCGGGTGAGTTCCTCGCCACGACCTAACACAGACACTACAACCAGCGTGATAAACGGCATTAATACGCCGGTGACCACAAACCCAAAAGCGGCTGTTGCCCAATGTTGCCCTGCCGTGTAGCCTTCCATCGGCGGAAAAATAATGTTTCCTGCGCCTAAAAACAGGGCGAAAATCATCATGCCTAAAACAAGAATATCTTTGCGTGAAAACATAGTCGTTTCTCTTCAGTAATAAAATAAAGACGCATTTCGGATTCTACTATAAAAGCCTGATTATTCGTAACGAAACGATGAAAAACACATAAAAAACATTGTATTATTTGACCGCACTTTTCCTGTAATTCTCTGTTCGGCAATTGAGTTCATTCTGCCTTTGTTGTAAACTACGCTCCCGTCTTGATAGATTATATTTATCCTAATTTTCCATCCATCCCAATAGCAACAAATAGGTTTCTTATGGCTACCAATTATATTTTCGTCACAGGCGGCGTAGTTTCTTCGCTTGGTAAAGGCATTGCAGCAGCATCACTTGCCGCGATTTTAGAAGCGCGCGGCTTGAACGTCACGATCATGAAACTTGACCCTTATATCAACGTCGATCCAGGCACCATGAGCCCAACCCAGCACGGTGAAGTTTTCGTGACCCAAGACGGTGCAGAAACCGATTTGGATTTAGGTCACTATGAGCGTTTTATTCGCACCAAAATGACCAAGCGTAACAACTTCACCACCGGTAAAATCTATTCCGAAGTGTTACGCAAAGAGCGTCGCGGTGACTATCTTGGCGCGACCATTCAAGTGATCCCACACATTACCAACGAAATCAAAGCGCGCGTGATTGATGGCGCCGCAGGGCATGATGTAGCCATCGTAGAAGTGGGTGGCACCGTGGGCGATATTGAATCGCTCCCGTTCTTGGAAGCCTTGCGCCAACTTGCCGTACAAGTGGGACGTGAACGCACGATTTTCATGCACTTAACGCTTGTTCCTTATATTCCGACCGCCGGCGAAGTCAAAACCAAACCAACACAACATTCCGTGAAAGAATTGTTGTCCATCGGGATTCAACCGGACGTGCTGATTTGCCGTTCTGACCGCATGATTCCGCCAAATGAACGCGCCAAAATTGCGTTATTCTGTAACGTGCCGGAACGCGCGGTGATTTCGTTAAAAGATGTGTCTTCCATTTACCAAATTCCGGCACTCTTGAAATCTCAAGGATTGGATGATTTCATTTGCAATCGTTTCCACTTAACTTGCCCGGAAGCCGATTTATCCGAATGGGAACAAGTGTTGTATCAACAAGCCAACCCGACGGGCGAAGTCACTATCGGTATGGTGGGTAAATACACCGAATTGCCGGATGCCTATAAATCCGTAAACGAAGCGTTAAAACATGCCGGTTTGAAAAATCGTTTGAGTGTAAATATCAAATACATCGACTCACAAGATGTAGAAACCAAAGGTGTTGATATCTTAAAAGGCTTAGACGGTATTTTAGTACCGGGCGGCTTCGGCTATCGCGGTGTCGAAGGCAAAATTCTGACTGCCCAATATGCGCGTGAAAACAACATTCCGTATTTAGGTATTTGCTTAGGGATGCAAGTGGCGTTAATCGAATTTGCCCGTAATGTTGCCGGCATGAGCCATGCAAACTCTTCCGAATTTGACCGCACTTGTGAACAACCGGTAGTCGGGTTAATCACCGAATGGCAAGATGCCGACGGCAAGACTGAGGTTCGCAGCGATAAATCGGATTTAGGCGGCACCATGCGTCTTGGCGCACAAAAATGCCATTTAGTGGAAGGCAGTTTAGCACGCAAATTATATGGTGCCGAAACTATCGAAGAACGTCATCGTCACCGTTACGAAGTCAATAATGTCTTACTTCCACAAATCGAAAAAGCCGGCTTGAAAGTAACCGGTTTATCTGCTGATAAAAAACTGGTGGAAATCATTGAAGTGCCGAACCACCCTTGGTTTGTTGCTTGCCAATTCCACCCGGAGTTCACGTCCACGCCACGTGATGGGCATCCATTATTCGAAGGCTTTGTGAAAGCGGCAAAAGAGAATCAGAAAAAATCTGATTAGTGGTTTTTTAGAACATAAGAAAAAAGGCAGGGTAACCTGCCTTTGTGCTTTCTATGATGGATTTAAAATGCCAAGAAACAACAGAAAAAAGCCGAACAGTGATTTTGCTGTTCGGCCTGTTGTTTTAAAGTGCGGTCTGAAATTAAAGAATTTCTTTCGCTTTAGCGACCACGTTATCCACCGTGAAGCCAAAGAGTTTGAACAATTGGTCTGCCGGGGCAGATTCACCGAAGCTGTGCATACCAACGATACGACCGTTGAAACCGACGTATTTGTACCAGAAGTCGGCAATGCCTGCTTCAACAGCCACACGTTTAGTCACCGCGCTTGGCAATACGGCTTCGCGATAAGCCTCGTCTTGTTTGTCGAACACGTTCGTACTTGGCATAGAAACCACACGGATTTTTTTGCCTTCTGCGGTTAATTGTTCTGCCGCTTTCACTGCCAATTCCACTTCAGAACCGGTCGCAATGAAAATCAGATCCGGCGTGCCGGCGCAGTCTTTTAATACATAAGCACCGCGCGCTACGTTAGCTAATTGCTCAGAAGTGCGGTCCATTTGTGCCAAGTTTTGACGGGTGAAAATTAATGCGCTTGGGCCATCGGTTCTTTCAATCGCCGCTTTCCAAGCAATGGCAGATTCGACTTGGTCGCAAGGGCGCCATGTGTTCAAGTTCGGGATTAAACGCAATGCGGAGGTTTGCTCAACCGGTTGGTGGGTTGGACCGTCTTCGCCTAAACCGATGGAATCATGGGTGAACACGAATAAGCTGCGTTGTTTCATTAATGCCGCCATGCGAATCGCGTTGTGGGCATATTCCATAAACATTAAGAAGGTTGCGCCATAAGGAATGAAACCGCCGTGGAGCGCAATACCGTTCATGATTGCTGCCATACCGAACTCACGTACGCCGTAGTTGAGGTAGTTACCATCCACGTTTTGAGTCGCGCGAATCGGTTTAGATCCGGACCAAAGGGTGAGGTTGGAACTTGCCAAATCGGCAGAACCGCCAAGTAATTCCGGTAACACTTTCGCGTAAGCTTCAATGGCATTTTGTGAGGCTTTGCGGCTTGCAATACTTGCCGGGTTCGCTTGTAAATGCTCAATGAACGCTTGAGATTCTTTTGCCCAATCTGCCGGAAGGTGTTTCTCCATACGGCGGGTAAATTCAGCGGCTAATTCTGGATAAGCTTTCCCATAGGCAGCGAATTTTTCATGCCAGGCTTTTTCTAGCTCTGCGCCTTTCGCTTTTGCATCCCATTGTGCATAAATATCAGCTGGGATCTCAAACGGTGCGTAATCCCAGTTTAGTGCTTTACGGGTTAATGCGATTTCTTCATCACCTAATGGTGCACCGTGGCAATCGTGAGAGTTAGATTTATTCGGGGAACCGAAACCGATAATGGTTTTACAAATAATTAAGGTCGGTTTGTTGGTTTCCGCTTGCGCTTGTTTAATCGCCTCAATGATTTGTGTCGGGTTGTGACCGTCGATTGCCGGAATTACTTGCCAGCCGTAAGCTTCAAAGCGTTTTTGTGTATCATCGGTAAACCAACCGTCAACATGACCATCAATAGAAATGTTATTGTCATCGTAGAACGCAATTAATTTACCTAAGCCCAAGGTACCTGCTAAAGAACAAGCCTCGTGGGAAATCCCTTCCATTAAACAGCCATCGCCCAAGAAAACATAGGTGTGGTGATCCACGATGTTATGACCGTCACGGTTAAATTGACCTGCCAACGTTTTCTCTGCAATCGCCATACCGACTGCGTTAGTAATACCTTGACCTAGTGGGCCTGTAGTGGTTTCAACGCCGGGTGTATAACCAAACTCTGGGTGCCCCGGTGTTTTGGAATGTAATTGACGGAATTGTTTTAAATCTTCAATAGATACATCGTAACCGCTTAAATGTAACAAGCTGTAAATCAGCATAGAACCGTGGCCGTTAGATAGCACGAAACGGTCGCGGTTAGCCCATTGTGGGTTGGTTGGGTTGTGGTGTAAAAAATCACGCCATAATACTTCTGCGATATCCGCCATGCCCATCGGTGCACCCGGGTGACCAGATTTGGCTTTTTGCACCGCATCCATACTTAAAAAGCGAATGGCATTGGCGAGTTGTTGACGAGTTGACATTGTGCCTCCTGATTGAGATAAATTGACAAAATAGGGTGTGCTCATAAAAAAGTGCGGTCAGATTTTTCAGCGTTTTTAAACACGGAAAATGTCCACCGCACTTTTGCTTAATACATAACTAATAAACCATTACCATTTAGACAGTAACATCTCTTCTAATTTACCTTGGTCAACGGCAAATTTACGAATACCCTCGGCCAGTTTTTCCACTGCCATAGCGTCGCTGTTATGCTGCCAATAGAATTCCGCTTCGGTTAATGGTTGTGGTTTGGCCTGTACTTCGCCTTGGAAAGCCAGTTTTCTCACCACGGCATTTGGGGTTTCATGTAAGGTTTTTAACAACGGCGGAGCAATGGTTAAACGGTCGCAACCGGCTAATTCAATGATTTCGCCTACATTACGGAAACTTGCGCCCATCACTACAGTTTTGTAGCCATATTGTTTGTAATAGTTGTAAATTTTGGTCACAGAAATCACGCCCGGATCTTCTGCCGGCGCATATTCTTTTTTATCGGTGTTAGCTTTATACCAGTCTAAAATACGGCCTACAAATGGCGAGATCAAATAAACACCGGCTTCTGCACAAGCGCGTGCTTGCGCTTCGGAGAATAATAAGGTGAGGTTACAGTTGATGCCTTCTTTCTCTAAGATTTCCGCAGCACGGATACCTTGCCATGTAGAGGCGATTTTAATCAAAATACGATTTTTATTAATACCTGCCGCTTCATATAACGCAATCAATTTTCTTGCTTTTGCAACGGTCGCCTCGGTGTCATAAGAAAGACGCGCATCTACTTCAGTAGAAACACGGCCAGGGACTAATTTTAAGATTTCCAAACCAATGTTGACCGCCAATTTATCTTCCGCATCAACAAGTTGCTGTGCTTTGTCCTGACTTTGTTGTTTACCATAAGCAATTGCTTCATCAATCAATGCTGCATACTGAGGTAACGCTGCCGCACTCAGAATCAAAGATGGATT
Organism: Aggregatibacter sp. oral taxon 458 str. W10330; assembly: GCF_000466335.1. Lineage (NCBI taxonomy): Bacteria > Pseudomonadati > Pseudomonadota > Gammaproteobacteria > Pasteurellales > Pasteurellaceae > Aggregatibacter > Aggregatibacter sp. oral taxon 458. Next base: position 33,314 of record NZ_KE952625.1, read on the forward strand.
CGTTGTAGCATCTTCAGGTTTATATTGACGAATGGCATCAATGTCACCGGTATCGGCAACAACAACGGTAAGTTCGCGAAGAGTATCTAACTGGTTAGTCATAATGTATTCCTTATGTATTCCTTTAATTGGAGGATGGGAAACGAGTTGAATCGTTAAGAGAGCTATGTTTTATTCATAGCAGAAATCGTTAAAAAATATAACCGCACTTGTTATAGAAAGCAACTCTTAAAAAGCGTGTTCATAATAATGAAATCAATAGGTTTCATCTTTAAGAACAGGTTGGATACTAAGGATCGCTGAAGTAAAGAAAGTTGTTAATTTGATTAAATTATCTTCAATCAAAACAAAAAATGAAAAAAAAGCTAAAAA
>NZ_KE952626.1:0-7761 GCF_000466335.1 Aggregatibacter sp. oral taxon 458 str. W10330
TGCGTAGCGTGCATCTTGATGCACGACCAAATTATGCACGGAACGTTATTTAACGTTTTCGGGCATTCATGATTTCGTGCAACAAGTTGCACGCTACGATTCTGATTTTGTATTTCGCAAAGCAAAAATTAACGCATAAATTGAAATTAAATTTATGCGTTAATTTTATCTTTGGGATTGTGCCCTAAAAAACACTTGGGATTTTCACCGCACTTTTCTGAGCTAAGCGAGAAAGTGCGGTCATTTTTTGCGACGTTTTTAGTTTGCGTATTGGGTAATCGCTTGAGTGATTTCTTGATCTTTGTAAATAGATTGAACCACTTCGTTAAGCGTTTCGCCGAGTACTTTCTGGATTTCTGCATTTCTTGCCGAGAAAGCACCGGAGTAGTTTCGAGTCGCATTAATATTTTTGCTGAATTGACCCTTCATGCCTTGAACATGGATAGCGAGTTGAATTTTGCTATCAATATCGTAACGTAGATTGCCTTGGTTGACTTTCGCAAAGAACTCTTGCACATCTACAGTGACAGCAGCATTAGAATTATTTGCCATGCCGATACGAAAACCTTTGCTAACCAGATCTTGTTGTGCCACTTGTTGGAATAATTCGGTAACACTTGGCGTTGCGGATAACTTGACGAGTTTACCATCGGCAACATAACTGGAAATTTCAGGCGCTTGGCGCATATCGCGAGTGGTAACGTAAACAACCGTAGATTGATTCACATTCATGGTGGCTTGTGGTGATGGCGGTGTAAAGCTCAAGGTGCTGGGTTCGCTTTGGCAACCAGTTAATACCGCACTGGAAAGCAGAATAGAGCCGAGAATAACGGTTTTCAGATTAAATTTCATAATATCCTCATCAGTTTGATTAATTTGCGCTATTCTTACAAAGTTACAAGTAATTGTATAGTCTCCTCATTTAATAAATCCCTTAAGGAAGAAGTATGTCAAAACAACAAGCATTAGAACAACGATTATGTCAGGAATTTCAACCGCACTTTATTACGGTTGAAAACGAAAGTCATATGCACAGCTCCGGGCGTGGTGCGGATTCACATTTTAAAATTGTATTAGTCAGTGATGCCTTTGAAGGGCAGAGTAAAGTCGCACGCCATCGTAAAATCTATCAATTCCTTTCACAAGATTTACAAAATGGCATCCATGCCTTGGCATTGCATCTTTATACTCAGCAAGAGTGGGATGAATTAGGGCAGCAGTTCCCGAAATCCCCTCGTTGTGCCGGTGTTGGGCTATAGTTCCTTACCTCTTTGTTATTACGCAATAAAATAAAAAATTGATTTTTTGCAAGTTATGTGCAGTTTTTCTTGGAAAATCGAGAAAGAGCCACGTTTCAAAGTGGCATGAACGTTATTATTTGGTTAAAATAAGGCATTTATCTTTAGCAATATTTTAACGTTTTGTCATGGGTGTTGCGTGCCTTTGACAAATAAATAGCAGAATTTGAGTTTTATTTTTACCGGTTGAAGAGTGATTATTTGGTGTAGAGGTATCTTGTTGTTTCTTCTTTAATCATTTCAACAACCATCACTCAAGACGAGGTAATAACCTCAGGGTTATTGCTGTATTTTTAATCTAACAAAAGTAGTGCAAACAATATGATTACGATTAAAAAAGGCTTGGATCTTCCTATTGCAGGAAAACCGGAGCAGGTAATCCATAACGGGAATACCGTTACTGAAGTTGCTTTGCTGGGTGAAGAGTATGTGGGAATGCGCCCTTCGATGAAGGTTCGCGAAGGTGATGTAGTGAAAAAAGGTCAGGTGCTTTTTGAAGACAAAAAGAACCCTGGTGTGATTTTCACCGCACCGGCGAGTGGCACGATCACCGCGATTCATCGTGGCGAGAAACGTGTATTACAGTCTGTGGTAATTAAAGTGGAAGGCAATGAAGCGCTTTCTTTCGATAAATACGAGACAGCTGAACTGAACACGTTAAGTGCAGAGCAAGTGCGTAAAAATTTACAGGAATCCGGTTTATGGACAGCGTTTCGTACCCGTCCATTTAGCAAAGTGCCTGCGATTGATGGCGTGCCTTCATCCATTTTCGTTAATGCGATGGACACCAATCCCCTCGCTGCAGATCCTGCGGTTATTATTGCAGCGTCCGAAAATGATTTCGTCAATGGCTTAACCGTGTTAAGTCGTTTACATGACGGCAACATTCACTTATGTAAAGCGCCTGATAATAAAATTCCGGCATCACACGCGAGTAATGTGATCGTGGATGAATTTGCCGGGCCGCATCCGGCAGGATTAAGTGGCACACATATCCATTTTATTGATCCGGTGGGAATCAATAAAACCGTTTGGTATATCAACTATCAAGATGTGATTGCTATCGGTAAATTATTTACCACTGGTGAGCTCAATGTCGAACGCGTGGTTTCTCTTGCAGGACCACAGGTCAAGTCGCCACGTTTAGTGCGTACAGTCATCGGTGCGAACCTCTCTCAATTAACCGCAGGTGAATTAAAAGACGGTAATAATCGCGTGATTTCTGGTTCCGTGCTTTGCGGTCAAACGGCAAAAGGTGTGCATGATTATTTAGGTCGTTATGCATTACAAGTGTCTGTCATTGCAGAAGGTAATGAGAAAGAGTTCTTCGGTTGGATTACACCACAACCGAATAAATATTCGATTACCCGTACAGTGCTTGGTCACTTTGGCAAGAAATTATTTAACTTCACTACCGCAGAAAATGGTGGTGAACGTGCAATGGTACCAATCGGTAGCTATGAGCGCGTGATGCCGTTGGATATTTTACCGACATTATTATTACGTGATTTAATCGTGGGCGATACCGATGGAGCACAAGCGTTAGGCTGTCTTGAACTAGATGAAGAAGACTTAGCGTTGTGTTCTTTCGTTTGCCCGGGCAAATATGAATACGGTTCAATCTTGCGTCAGGTTTTAGATAAGATTGAGAAGGAAGGTTAAAAATGGGTTTGAAAAATCTTTTTGAAAAAATGGAACCCGCGTTTTTACCAGGCGGTAAATACAGCAAGCTTTATCCGATCTTTGAATCGATTTATACCTTGCTTTATACACCGGGTACGGTAACGCACAAAAACACGCACGTTCGTGATGCGTTAGACTCAAAACGTATGATGATTACGGTTTTCCTAGCATTGTTCCCGGCGATTTTCTACGGTATGTACAATGTGGGTAACCAAGCGATCCCTGCCTTAAATCAATTAGGCAATTTAGAACAATTAATTGCGAGTGATTGGCACTATGCCCTTGCAAGTTCATTGGGTTTAGATTTAACCAATAATGCAACTTGGGGCTCTAAAATGGCGTTAGGAGCGATTTTTTTCTTACCAATTTACTTAGTGGTGTTTACCGTATGTACGATGTGGGAATTGTTATTCTCCGTTGTGCGTGGTCATGAAGTGAATGAAGGGATGTTCGTTTCAACCATTCTTTTCGCCTTAATTGTTCCGCCAACATTGCCATTATGGCAAGCGGCACTCGGTATCACCTTTGGTATCGTAGTAGCAAAAGAAATCTTCGGTGGTGTCGGTCGTAATTTTATGAACCCTGCGCTTGCCGGTCGTGCGTTCTTATTCTTTGCTTACCCGGCTCAAATTTCCGGTGACTTAGTATGGACTGCGGCAGACGGTTTCTCAGGCGCTACCGCACTTTCACAATGGTCACAAGGTGGTCAAGCAGCATTGCAACATACGGTAACCGGTGAGCCAATTACTTGGATGGATGCCTTTATCGGTAATATTCCTGGTTCAATGGGTGAAGTTTCAACGCTCGCATTGTTAATCGGTGGTGCAGTGATCGTGTTCACCCGTATCGCTTCTTGGCGCATTATGGCAGGTGTGATGATCGGTATGATTGGTACTGCAACCTTATTTAACTTAATTGGCTCCGATACTAACCCAATGTTCTCCATGCCTTGGCATTGGCACTTCGTATTAGGTGGTTTTGCTCTTGGTATGATCTTCATGGCAACTGACCCTGTTTCTGCTTCATTTACCAACACCGGTAAATGGTGGTACGGTGCGTTAATTGGTGTGATGGCCGTCTTAATTCGTACAGTGAACCCGGCTTATCCGGAAGGGATGATGTTAGCGATTTTATTTGCAAACTTATTTGCACCAATTTTCGACTACATCGTGGTTCAAGCAAATATCAAACGTCGGAGAGCAAGAACAAATGGCTAAATTTAATAAAGATAGCGTTGGCGGTACAGTTACCGTTGTTGTATTGCTAAGTTTGGTGTGTTCTATTGTGGTTTCCGGTGCCGCAGTTGCATTGAAATCAAAACAAGATGAACAAAAAGCACTGGACGTTCAACGTAATATTTTAACGGTTGCCGGCTTAATGAAAGAAGATAATGCTTCCGTCATTAAAGACACTTATAACAAGTTTATTGAACCGCGTTTAGTGGATTTACAAAGTGGTGATTTTATTCAAGCATCAAAAGACGATGTAGAAAAATTTGACCCAAAAACAGCGGTAAAATCGACCGCACTTAGCCAAGCCATTCCTGCGGAACAAGATAAAGCCGGGATTAAAGTGCGTGCAAATCAGGCGCGTGTTTACCTTGTGAAAGATGAACAAGGCAATGTCAGTCAAGTGGTATTACCAATGTATGGTCGCGGTTTATGGTCAACAATGTACGGTTTCGTTGCGGTTGCCCCAGATGCCAATACCATCAAAGGCATTACTTACTATGATCAAGGTGAAACCGCCGGTCTTGGTGGTGAAATCGCTAATCCGCGTTGGCAAGCACTTTTCGTAGATAAAAAACTGTTTGATGATAATCAACGTGTAGCTATTCGTGTTGCTAAAAATGCGTCTTCTAACAAAGAACACGGCGTTGATGCCTTATCAGGTGCAACTTTAACCTCAAATGGTGTGCAAGGTTCTTTTGATTATTGGTTTAGTCAAAATGGTTTTGGTCCATTCTTAGCAAAATTTAAAGCGGGGGCAAGATAATGGCTGATGCAAAAAGCAATTTAAAAGCACTTTTGCTTAATCCGATCGTAAAAAATAACCCGATTGCGCTGCAAATTTTGGGTATTTGTTCTGCGTTAGCGGTAACAACTCAATTACAAACCGCAATCGTTATGGCAATTGCGGTAAGTTTAGTAACCGGTTTTTCCAGTATGTTTATTTCAATGATTCGCCATTACATTCCAAATAGTATTCGTATCATTGTACAACTGGCAATTATCGCGTCTTTGGTAATTTTGGTTGACCAAGTATTGAAAGCTTTTGCTTATGGTTTATCGAAACAGCTCTCAGTATTCGTGGGATTGATTATTACCAACTGTATCGTAATGGGTCGTGCAGAAGCTTTTGCGATGAAATCTCGTCCACTTGAGAGCTTTGTTGACGGTATCGGTAACGGTTTAGGTTACGGTGCAATTTTATTAATTGTTGCAACGTTACGCGAGTTAATTGGTTCTGGTCGTTTACTTGGCTTCCCAGTATTCCAAACCATTCAAGACGGCGGTTGGTATCAACCGAACGGCTTGTTCCTTCTTGCACCAAGTGCGTTCTTTATTATTGGCTTCATCATTTGGGGCTTAAGAACGTGGAAACCTGAGCAACAGGAGAAATAATCAATGGAACATTATATTAGCCTATTTGTGAAGGCGATCTTCATTGAAAATATGGCGCTTTCTTTCTTCTTAGGAATGTGTACTTTCCTTGCCGTATCGAAAAAAGTGTCAACAGCATTCGGCTTAGGGGTTGCAGTAACAGTTGTGCTTGGCATTTCTGTACCGGCGAACCAATTTGTGTTTGAACACGTGTTAAAAGATGGGGCTTTAGTTGAAGGCGTAGATTTATCCTTCTTAAGCTTTATTACGTTTATCGGGATTATCGCGGGTATCGTTCAAATTCTTGAAATGACGCTCGATAAATTCTTCCCGGCACTTTATAACGCATTGGGGATTTTCCTTCCGCTTATTGCTGTAAACTGTGCGATCTTTGGTGGCGTATCCTTTGCGATTCAACGTGAATATACTTTCGCAGAATCTGCCGTGTATGGCATTGGTGCAGGCTTAGGGTGGATGTTGGCAATCGTTGCGTTAGCCGGTTTAACTGAGAAAATGAAATATGCGGATGTGCCGGCCGGTTTGAAAGGTTTAGGGATTACCTTTATCTCAGCGGGCTTAATGGCTCTTGGCTTTATGTCATTTTCCGGTATTCAGTTATAAGGAGGGCGTAAATGAGCGAAACAACAATTCTTGTACTCGGTGTTGCAGCCTTTACCGCGATCGTTTTAGTGCTTGTCGCCATTATTCTATTTGCTAAATCTAAATTGGTCGATTCTGGCGACATTACCATTCAAATTAATAATGATCCCAATAAAGCCATTACGTTACCAGCCGGTGGCAAATTGCTTGGTGCGCTTGCCAGCAAAGGGATCTTTGTGTCATCAGCTTGTGGAGGTGGCGGTTCCTGTGGTCAATGTGTGGTAAAAGTGAAAAGCGGTGGCGGTGAAATTTTACCGACAGAGTTATCTCACATCACCAAACGTGAAGCGAAAGAAGGCTATCGTCTTTCTTGCCAAGTGAACGTGAAAGGCAATATGGACATTGAATTGCCGGAAGAAATCTTTGGTGTGAAAAAATGGGAATGTACTGTTATTTCTAATGATAACAAAGCCACCTTTATCAAAGAGCTGAAATTAGCGATTCCTGAGGGTGAAGAAGTACCATTCCGTGCTGGTGGTTATATCCAAATCGAAGCCGATCCACATACGGTTTACTATAAAGATTTCGATATTCCGAAAGAATACCATGAGGATTGGGATAAATATGACCTGTGGCGTTATGTGTCCAAGGTCGATGAGCATATTATTCGTGCTTACTCCATGGCATCTTATCCGGAAGAAAAAGGCATTATTATGCTGAACGTACGTATTGCAACACCTCCACCACGTCAACCGGATGTGCCTCCGGGACAAATGTCTTCTTACATTTGGTCATTAAAACCGGGTGATAAAGTGACGATTTCCGGTCCGTTTGGTGAATTCTTCGCGAAAGAAACCGACAACGAAATGGTCTTTATTGGTGGTGGTGCAGGTATGGCGCCAATGCGTTCCCATATCTTTGATCAATTAAAACGTTTGCACTCTAAACGTAAAATGTCTTTCTGGTATGGTGCGCGTTCTAAACGTGAAATGTTCTATGTAGAAGATTTTGATCAGCTTCAAGCAGAAAACCCGAACTTTACATGGCACGTAGCATTATCAGATCCGTTACCGGAAGATAACTGGACAGGTTACACCGGCTTTATTCATAATGTCCTTTATGAAAACTATTTGAAAAATCATGAAGCACCTGAAGATTGTGAATACTACATGTGTGGACCTCCGGTGATGAATGCGGCGGTAATCAAAATGTTGAAAGACCTCGGTGTTGAAGACGAAAACATCTTATTAGATGACTTCGGTGGTTAATCCATAATAGAGAGAAAACTATCTCAAAACTGACCGCACTTAAGCATCATGCTTTCTATGATCAGTTTAAACATAATAAGCCCTGTATTTTGCAGGGCTTATTTTTTTGTCTAAACGAATGCTTTATTTGATTTTTATTATAGCCAGCCAAAGTCTGGCTATGAAAACCATACGCTATGCGTATGGAGCTAAATAGCTTAAGCGATGAACAGAAAAAATCCTCGCTATACAGTGAACAAGGCTGACAACCCAAATTCAACATATAGGAGGATTATTTCCCCCTCGTAGCGTGCAACTTGTTGCACGAAT
>NZ_KE952627.1:0-803 GCF_000466335.1 Aggregatibacter sp. oral taxon 458 str. W10330
ATCGCGTTGTTCGTGATGTCGCCTATCACTTTCGCCATTTCTTGGCGTTCTTGCACTTTTTGTAAATCTTGCTTTTCAACACGTTGATTCGCATTCTTCGTATCCCGTGAAAGTGCGGTCAGATTTTCCGGTGTTTCCGTCTCTATCTGAATGTTGCTGCTGATGGCCGATTTGGTGGTGCTGCGCGCGCTTTCATTGGTGTTGCCTAATAAACTTAAGGTGGAGCTTATCGCCTGCATCGGGTTGATGCCTCCCGTGCCTGCACCCACGCTCGCACTTTCGGTTTTTATCTCACTGCGGTTTTCAATATCTGTTGTAGAAATCGATTTGGCTTTAAAGCGGTTTTTACTTTCCTCCGCGCTACTTTCGATGATGGCAGCATTCAGTTGAGCATGGTTGTGGATATTGGCATCTATACCATCCTCGCCGACACTAATTCCGGCTTGTTCATTGACTTGCGCATAATCTACTTTCGCTTTACTGTATGCCCCATTCACTGAGACCCCAACGCCCGAACCATACGCCACCGAGCCGCTTGTACTCGCACCCGTTTGTTTCGATTCGTATTTTTCCGTATCTTGACGGCTCGTGATTGTCAGATTCTGAATATCCGCTTCCCAACGTTTTGCTTTAAGATTCGCCGCATCAAGGGTTAAGTCGCCCTCCTCACTGTTCGTGATGATTTTATCTGCCGTCAGATGGCTGTTTTGCCAGCGTTCGCTATCCGAGTTGGATATAGAGTTTAAGTTATTGATAAAGTTAGAATGATATATCAAAATTTGCTTAAAATAAGCATCATTGAA